>CAKZMS010000391.1 GCA_937128785.1 uncultured Opitutaceae bacterium
TTTGTCCCGTCGATGTTGGGGCTCTTTGTCGATGTGGCGGACCTGGCGCAGTGCACCTCGCTTCGCCGGATCATTTGTTCGGGCGAAGCCCTACCGGCCGATCTACCCGCCCGGCTTTTTTCCCGCCACCCCACCGTGGAACTCCACAATCTCTACGGGCCCACTGAAGCGGCGATCGATGTTTCCTACTGGGCCTGTCACCGTGATGCCGCCCCCAGACCTATTCCCATTGGTCGACCGGTCGCTCGCACGCAGCTCCACGTGTTAAACGAGGGCGGCGAACCGCAACCAATCGGCGTGCCGGGAGAACTCCACATCGGCGGCGTTCAGTTAATGCGAGGCTACCACGGCCGCCCCGAACTCAACGCGGAGAAGCTGATCTCCGATCCCTTTGCCTCGACCGCTAACGCCCGCCTTTATCGCACCGGCGATCTGGTCAGCTGGCGCCCGGATGGCGCATTGGACTACCACGGCAGAATGGATGGCCAGGTGAAGCTCCGCGGGTTCCGCATCGAACTCGGAGAAATTGAAACCGCGCTGGCGAACCGTGAAGGCATTCGGGAGGCCGTCGTTACGCTCCGGCAGGAGCCCGACCTCGATGCTCAATTGGTTGCTTATTTCATTCCCGAGCCGACGGAGACCGAGGAAATCAATATCCCCCATCTCCGGACTGAGCTGCGCCAGTTTTTGCCAGACTACATGGTGCCGGCGACATTCGTCCGCGTCGACGCGTGGCCGTTATCACCCAACGGCAAACGGGATCTCAAAGCGCTTCCGGACCCGCCTCGCGCCACCGATTCGCCCGTCTCATCCAGCGCGCCGACCGCAACGGCTTCTCCCGTGGAAGCCAAATTGAGGGACCGTTGGGCCGAGCTGCTGGGTCATGCCACGTTCGGATTGGACGACAACTTTTTTGATCTCGGCGGTCATTCACTTCACCTGGGCCGACTGCACGCCGAACTCCAAACCGCGGGGCATGCGGATCTCACTTTGGTGGAGTTGTTTCAATATCCGACCATCCGCACGCTCGCTCGCCGGTTGGACGGCACCAGCCCTGATCGCCCATCAATCCGCTCCAGCGCAGAAACCTCTTCCAGTCGTCCCGGCACCCTCGCCCATCAACGCGCCCAACGCCGCAAGGCCCGCAATCGCTCATGACTTCCCCACCACCCGTGCGTGAACAGGATGTAGCGGTAATCGGCATGGCTTGCCGACTACCGGGAGCGGAGAATGTGGATGCGTTCCTGAGCTTATTGCGCGAAGCCAGGGAAGGCCTCACTCATTTCAGCCGCGAGGAACTGTTGGCGGCCGGCGTGGCCGCCGAGCTGCTGGATCGTCCGGACTACGTTCGGACCAACGGCGTGCTGGCGCAGCCCGCCCGATTTGATGCCGCCTTCTTTGGCTACACGCCTCGCGAAGCCGAGCTCCTGGATGTTCAGCAACGGGTCTGGTTAGAGATCGTTTGGACCGCCATCGAACACGCGGGCTACGACCCGTCGGCGGTGCCGGGGCCGTGTGGTATCTTCGCCGGATCGGGACTCAATACCTACCTGCTCAATCAGCTTGCCGCCAATCCCGAGGTGGTGGAGTCGGCCGGTGGTTTCTCGGTGATGATCGCCAATGACAAAGATCACCTGGCCACCCGCGCCGCCTACAAACTCGATCTCCGGGGACCCGCGGTTGCCGTGCAAACCGCCTGCTCGACGTCACTGGTCGCCATTCACATGGCCACCCAGAGCATTCTCGCCGGGGAATGCGAAGTTGCCGTCGCCGGAGGCATTTCGCTGCGTGTGCCCCAAGAAACCGGCTACCTTTACCAGGAGGGCATGATTCTCTCACCCGACGGGCATTGTCGGGCGTTCGACGCAGCGGCCGCTGGCACCGTAGGCGGAAACGGCGCCGGCGCAGTCGTGTTGAAACGCGCGGAAGACGCCATCGCCGATGGCGATACCATTCATGCGGTCATCAGGGGATCCGCCATCAATAATGATGGAGCGGCCAAGGTCGGCTACACCGCCCCCGGACCGGATGGGCAGAGCACGGTCATCGCCGAAGCCCTGTCCGTGGCGGAAGTCTCCGCCCGCGACATCGGCTACGTCGAAGCCCACGGAACGGGCACAAAGATGGGTGACCCCATCGAGGTGGCCTCGCTCACCCAAGCGTTCCGTCACGACACCGAAGATTGCGGCTACTGCACGCTCGGAGCGGTCAAAACCAACGTGGGGCATCTGGATGCCGCGGCCGGCGTGGCCGGATTCATCAAGACCGTGCTCTCTCTGCGCGAAGCGATGCTCTTCCCCACTCTGCACCAGCAGGAAGCCCCTCCTCAGATCGACTTCGCATCATCCCCTTTTCGCGTCTCCGGCACGTTGGCCCCCTGGTCGGCTAACGCGGGACAACGCCGTCGGGCGGGCGTAAGTTCATTCGGCATCGGTGGAACCAACGCGCACGTGGTGCTGGAGGAACCTCCACCGGCTCCTGTCCCGCCGTCACGCGATGGCCCTGAACTCCTGATCGTGTCGGCGCGGACTCCCGAGGGACGTGACCAACTCGCCCGTGCTCTCAAGCAAGTGGACCCTAAAACCTCCCTGTCCGCCGCCGCTCGGACGTTGGCCCTGGGCCGCAAGTTCTTCGTCGAACGCTGCGCGATGGTCGGCGGGCGTTTTGAAGATCTTCGCCCCGTCGCTCAGGACTCCACTGATCAAACACGCTCCACTGTTTTCCTGTTTCCCGGACAGGGTTCCCAGCTTCCGGGTATGACTGCCGGGCTTTATCGAGAGGATCCGGAGTTCAAACGATTGATCGATCAAGGAGCTGAAATGCTCATGCCGCATCTGGCCGGTAAAAATCTGCGTTCCCTGCTGCTCGCCGATTCCCACGACCGGGACGCGGCTGAGCAACTCAAGCAGACCTCGATCACGCAGCCCGCGCTCTTTCTGGTCTGCCACGCGCTGGCCACCCGCCTGCAGGATCTCGGAGTCACTCCCGACGCCATGCTCGGGCACAGTATCGGTGAGTGGGTGGCCGCGAGTCTCGCCGGGGTCATGCCCTACGAGGAGGCCCTGCGGCTCGTCGCCCTGCGCGGTCGGCTGATGGAGGCCCAGCCTCCCGGCGTGATGGCTGCCATCGGCGCAGATGAAGCAACGGTCAGCACTGATCTACCGTCCGGGCTGGAAGTAGCCGCGGTGAACTCGCCGCAGCAGACCGTAATTTCCGGTGCGACTTCCCTCATCGATCAACACCTCGCTATCCTCGAGGCAAAGGGCATTACCGGCACGCGTCTGGCCACCTCTCACGCCTTTCATTCCGCCGCGATGCAACCAGCGGCCGATACGTTGGCTGAGGCCTTGGGCAGCGTGTCACTGCACGCGCCCCACCGCCGCTGGATCCCGGACGTAACCGGCGATTGGCTACGACCCGAAGATGCGACGTCTCCCGACTACTGGGCTCAACAACTTCGGTCCCCGGTTCGCTTCGCCGATGGCATCAAAACCCTCCTGACGCCGGGGCCTGCGCTCATGGTGGAGGTGGGACCGGGACGCACCGCGAGTAGCCTGGTTCGTCGACAAATCGATTGGACCGAAAACCATCGCAGCGTCGCCTCGCTCCCGACACCCATAACCGATGATAGCTTACTGCCGGCGGTCGGGGCGATCTGGTGCGCCGGTGGATCCGTCGATTGGGAAAAGCACTACAGCGATCGCCCGCTTCCGCGCGTGCCGCTCCCGACCTATCCTTTTGCGGGAGCCGAATACTGGATCGAAGCTAAACCTGGTTCGCCGCCCACCAAGCCACCGCGCGCCGTGGACGACTGGATGCATTTGCCTTCCTGGCAGCGTTGCCCCGCACCTCAACCGGAGGGCGCGGTGTCCGACGCCACCTGGGCCGTCATCGGCGGTCCCTGCGATTGGCAACAGGCCGTCACATCGCGCTTAGACCAAGCGGGCGCCATCATGACCACTGATGCGACCGCCGCTCGATGGATCATCGATCTCCGGGGAATGAAATCGCCGGCTGATTTGATCGGTGGTTTTCTGGAGCTTCAACAAACCGTCCGGGAGCTTGCGGCGGATGATACTGATCCCCAACGACGACTGCTCGTGGTCACCACCGGCCTCGCGGCCCTAGCCGATGAGCAACCGGTAAATCCGTCCAAGTCTTTGCTGCTGGGCCCATGCCGGGTGCTGCCTCGAGAAGCTCCTCTTTGCGATTCGCGCTTGGTCGATCTGGTGACGGAACCACCCACGGAAGCCGCCGTAGAGTGTCTTGTGCGGGAGGCGATGAGTCCGGATTCCCATGGGGTTGTTTTGTGGCGGCACGGAAAACGTTGGGCCGAATCGCTCATCCCAGTTCCCCGTCAATCCGACCTACCTGCGGCCAAAGGCAACTGCACGCTGATCACCGGCGGATTGGGCGGTCTGGGCGGCGAGATTGCGGCAGACGTGGCAGCGCAACCCAACCATCATCTCGTGCTCGTGGGCCGATCCAACGTCGACCAGCGAATCGAGTCTCGGCTGGTCGACCTGCGGGCCAAAGGCGCCACGGTCCAGTATGAGCAAACCGATATCACCGATGCCTCTCAGGTGGCAGCCCTGCATGAAAGACTAAGGCGCAAATCGTGCACGGTTACCCGTATCGTGCACGCCGCCGGCGTTCCCGCCAGTGGCAGCCTGCTGCGCTCCGATGCCTTCCGCGCCCAAGCCGTCCTGGCACCCAAGGTAAACGGGACGCGAGCCCTGTGGGCCACATTTGGATCCGAGCTCACTGAGGGGATGATTTTAATGTCATCGGTTTCCGCGCGGCTCGGCGAATTTGGTCAGTCCGATTACACCGCCGCCAATGCGTTCATGGATGCCTTTGCCACCATCCATCACACCGCAGCTCGACCGGTTGTCAGCCTGAGCTGGGATGGTTGGGACGAGGTGGGAATGGCTGCACGACTGGGCCAAGAGCCCGGGATGGCGGAGTGGCATGAAGCGCGACGTTTCCAATTGATCAAGCCGGCCGATGGAGTGGCCGCATTCCATGCCGCGCTGAGTTTTGGGGAGGCTCATGTGGTGATCGCAACGCATGCTCTTTCCGGACGGCAGGTTTCTCCGGCGGAGCAATCCGTACCGGTTTCGTCGGCAGGCTCATCCCATGAGCGCCCAGATCTGGTTACGCCGTTTGCAGCTCCAACTGAGCAAATTGAGATTCGCATCGCTCAGATTTGGAGTGAACTGCTCGGGTTAAAAACGGTGGGGATCGACGATAGTTTCTTTGATCTGGGCGGGCACTCCCTTCTCGCCACGCAAGTGCTCGCGCGATTGCGGGAGCACGAATTGGGCGCCATCAACCTGGCCCAGTTTTTCGAAAACCCCACCGTTCGGGGCCTCGCTGAGTTGATGGAGTCGGCGGTGGACCCGACCGCCGCACCGCCGCTCGAACCGGTGCCGCGCGAGAATGGCCTGGCCCCGTTATCGTTCGCTCAGGAATCCCTGTGGTTGCTTGATCGCATGGAAGGGTCGAGCGCCCACTACAACGAATGCGGTGTCCAGCGACTCCGCGGTCCCTTGGATCCGGCGAGACTCCGCGAAGCTCTCGGGCAAGTCATGGATCGACACGAAATCCTCCGCACGCGCTTCGTCGAGATTGAGGGCACCGCTCAACAACAGATTGTTCCGGCGACCGAAATCGAATGGGACTTGCCGTTGCTGGATTGGTCGGATCGTCGGCCAGAAAACGAGACCGAGGATCTGGAGAACCTCACGGCGGAACTCAAAGCGGAATCGTTCGATCTGAGCCAAGCGCCGCTCCTGCGGGGACGATTGATTCGCTGGAGCGATAACCATCACGTGCTGACCATCGTAGTGCATCACATCGTATTCGATGGGTGGTCCTCCCGGAACTTCTTTGCCGAGATGTTGGCCGCCTACCGCGGCGAGTCCCTGCCGCCGCTCCCGCTGCAGTATGCCGATTTCGCGCATTGGCAGCGCCAAGCCATCTCGCCCACTGAGCGGGCGCGGCTGGGATCTTATTGGCAGGAAACCTTCCGGCCGCTGCCTGCACCCTTGGCTTGGCCCCAAGGTCGAACCCGTCCGCCGCGGCAGACCTTTGCGGGGCAGTTCCATGGGTTCGAATTGGATACGGCTCTTTCGCAAAAGCTGACGGAGTTGGGACGCGAAACCGATGCCTCACCGTTTATGGTATTGCTGGCCGCTTATGCCGCCGTCTTGTCCCGCCACGCTGCCCAGGAAGAGGTGGTCATCGGCAGTCCGGTGGCTGGCCGGGATCAACGCGAACTGGAACCGTTGATCGGGTATTTCGTAAATCCCCTGCCTCTACGCATCGATCTCAGAGAGAATCCCCATTTCACCGATCTCGTAGCCCGGACCCGGACGCAGGTTTTGGCGGCCTACGCCCATCAGTCACTGCCCTTCCAGCAAATCATCGAAGCCATCGCCCCACCGCGAGATCCCGCGCGTTCCGCGTTGTTCCAAACCATGCTAATCTTCCAAAACCAGACCCCGGACCCAGAAACTCCCCCCGGGTTTACCTTGGAACCATGGCTGCCCCACACCGGCCCGGCTCGTTCGGATCTGGACTTCTATGTTTGGCAAAAATCGGAACGCCTGGAGGGCTACTTCCTCTTCAATTCAGACATTTTTGAGCGCGAAGAAATCAAACGCTTCAGCCTGCGACTGCAGACTTTTTTGAAATCGGCATTGGGCTCGCCCGATCAGCCCATCGCCGCCTTGAAATTTGACGAATCTTTTTCACTACCCGGCCTTGGCAGCCGTCGACGGCCTCCCTCAGGGTCTTAATTCGCCTCAGTTGTATGGAGCCCTCCCTATCACCTCACCAAGAACGACTTTGGTTTATCGACCACTTTGAGCGGGGTCATGTCTACCCGCATCCGCCCGTCTACCATAATCTCCCGCTGGTGTTGGCTGGAGAGGGTTTATTGGGAGCCTCCATGGCGGAGTCCGTGTTGGCCGATTTGGTGGCCCGGCACGAGGTATTGCGCACTCAATTCGAGGAGGATGGAGTTCCCGCCGTTCCCGTGATTCGAGACCAGGTGCAACCGCTCTGTGCAACCGTCGAACTGCCCGCCGGAGCCTCGGAAAACGACGTCGTGAACGCACTCATCGCCGCCAACGCGATACCATTCACCTTGGACCAAGATCCGCTGATACGGGCCAAGGTGTTTCGCATCGCCGGCGAGCCGGCAACCGGACGCTTCTGGTGGTTGATCACGGTGCACCACCTTGTCGCTGATCAACGTTCCCTGGAACTGCTGGCCGCCGAAATCGCCGCCACCTTGCGGGGTGAAAATGTGACCCCGCCCGACATCCACTATCCCGATTACGTGGCATGGCAGCGGGACCTGCCGAAACAGGTCTGGGAGCCCCAGCAGTTTTATTGGAAGTGGCAGTTGCGCGGACGCCTTTCTCCGCTCGAGCTTCCCACCGCCCGACCGCGCCAGGCGGTGCATGTGTTCGCTCCCGCCCGTCACACCTTTCGATGGAATAAGCCGGTGGTGGACGCAGTGCGCTCCCTGGCGCGGGAAAGCGAGACGTCTCCCGTTGCGGTCTCGCTCGCCGTATTCAAGCTCTTGTTGCACCGTTATGCGCAACAAGCTGAAATCGTCATCGGCACGCGAGCGGACAACCGCCGTCAAGAGGGGACCGAATCGGTAATCGGCCCCGTTTCCAATCTGGTGGTGCTGCGTAGCACCTTGAGCGGTGACATGTTGCTGGCGGATTTGATCGCTCAGACCTCCCGAATCCACCGCGAGGCATGCGATCACCAAGAGATGCCGTTCGATTCCCTCGTGCAGGTGCTCAACCCCGCCAAGGACATGAGCCGCACCGCCCTGTTTGATGTATTGGCCACGGTGCAGGAAACGCCCGCGCCCGAGTTGGATGGCGGTGCGGTCGGCCCGCTTCACCGGGTCGACCTCAATCTGGGGCATGGCAAATACGACCTCGCGCTTCATCTGGAGTTCACCCGGGAAGACGAGGTCGCCGGAACCCTGACTTACAATTCGACGCTGCATGATGAGCCATTCGTCGCGCAACTGAGCCGCCACTTCACTGCGCTCGTAGAAACGGCCCCGCAGCATCAGCAGACTCCCATCGCCGACATACCGTTGCTCACGACCGCAGAGGAAGCTCAGCAACTCTCCTACTTCAACGATACCGCGGCGGAAGCTCCGCGGGAACACACGTTGGTAAACCGTTTGGAGCGACAAGTTGACCGGGCTCCGGATCGTGTCGCCGTGCAGGGGGGAGAGGTCGAACTGACCTACGCCGAACTCGATCACCGGGCCAATCAGTTGGCTCGCCGTTTGATTGGGCAAGGGGTCACGACGGACACCCTCGTAGCCGTCGCCCTGCCGCGGTCTGCCGAGTTGGTAGTCGCACTGCTCGCCGTGCTGAAAAGCGGCGGCGCCTACCTGCCGCTGGATCCTCATCACCCCGTCGATCGCATTCGCTTCACGCTGGAGGATTCCGGGGTCGGTCATCTTGTGAGTCGCACGGGAGTTCTACCCGACTCGGCGCTACCGGCGACTGTCTCCCAATTCTCCCTGCTCGACTGCGATGCAGCGGAGATTGCCGCAGAGGATACTGGCCGTCCCGCGGTGACCACGCGGCCGGGGAATCTCGCTTATTGCATCTATACCTCGGGGTCCACGGGACGACCCAAGGGTGTCCTGATCGAACACCGTCAGGTGGTGCGCCTGATGGAGACCGACCGGAGCCCCTTCGACTTTGGATCAGATGACGTCTGGTCCCTGTTCCATTCCACCTGTTTCGATTTTTCGGTCTGGGAAATGTATGGTGCCCTGCTGTTTGGCGGGAAGCTGATAGTATTGGCCTCGGAAACTACCCGCGATCCCGAACAATTCGCTGCCCAACTGCTGACTGACAAGATCACGGTATTGAACCAGACGCCGAGTGCATTTCGCCAAGTGGACGAAGCCTTGGCCCGGCGAGGCTACCCGGCCTTGGCTTTGCGCCAGGTGATTTTCGGTGGCGAAGCCCTAGCTCCGCTACATCTCAAGAGATTCGCTGAGGCCTACCCTCACATCGCCTTGATCAATATGTATGGCATCACCGAAACCACGGTCCATGTCACCCACCACCGGATCACCGATGACGACATCACCCTCAATCGCCCCATCATCGGTCGACCGTTGCCCACCACCACCACGCTGGTGCTGGATTCGCAGCAGCGGCTTTTACCTTTGGGGGTGGCCGGAGAAATTTGTATCGGCGGCGAAGGCCTCGCTCGTGGTTACCTGAACCGGCCCGAGCTCACCCGCGAAAAGTTTATCGACCATCCCTATCAAACGGGAGCGCGGCTCTACCGTTCCGGCGATCGAGGTGCCCTGCAACCGAACGGCAATCTGCACCATCTCGGCCGCATGGACGACCAAGTCCAGGTGCGCGGGTTCCGCGTCGAGCTTGGCGAGATCCGGACCTGTCTGCTGCGGCATTCCGTCGTGACTGAAGCCGAGGTCGTCGCCCGAGAAACCCCGGATCAAGGTCCCCTATTGACCGCCTACCTCGTGACGGAACGTCCTACCGAAACCGCCGAACTCCGCGCCCACGCCGGTGAGACCCTGCCCGACTACATGATCCCCCATGCCTTCGTGCCGATGAACGCCCTGCCCTTGACCGCCAACGGCAAAGTGGATCGTAAAGCCTTGCCTGATCCGGCCGAAGCCGAGCGGGCAGCCGGCATCGAATATTCCGCTCCGATCAACGAGGTGGAGACATTTCTGGCCCGTAATTATGCCAAGTTGTTGTCGGCGGAAGAGGTGGGCCGGGATCATCATTTCTTCGAATTGGGTGGGCACTCTCTCTTGGCGGCCCAATTGGTCTCCCGGCTCCGTGAAGAGTATCAGATCGAACTTCCCCTGAAGCACGTTTTCTCCTCTCCCACCGTGGCCGCCCTGGCCGAGGTCATCGCCCGTCTCCGCACCGATTCTCCCGCCCTCCCGGCTTCTGATATGATCCCACGCGCCGCGCGCCGCCCGGCTGCCAGTCTGTCATCACCTGAAAAACTGTGACCGATCTCGTGCATCCACCCACCGCGGGCGCGAGTATCGCCCCCGCATCATTCGCTCAGTCTCGGCTGTGGTTTCTTGACCGCTTCGAACCCGGCGACCCTGTCTACCACATCCCACTGGCCGTGCAGCTGCGGGGCGAACTCAATCTGGATGCCGCAGAGCGAGCGTTGCGCTTTCTGCACGCGAGACACGAAACGCTGCGCACCACCTTCCGCGTCGAAGATGGCGAGGTCATGCAGGTTATTCATCCTCCCGCATCCGGTGCGCTGTTGGAACAGAGACTGACGGATGCCACGGGCTCGGAATTGGATGCCGCGCTCTCGGCAGAGGCCCGCAACCCGTTTGACCTGACCACCGGGCCGCTCTGGCGGGCGGTTTTGTGGCGATTGTCGCCGGACGAACACATCCTGCAACTCACGCTCCATCACATCATTTCCGACGGCTGGTCGTTGGGTGTGCTGATTCGTGAATTTGGTGCCGCCTACACCGACCCTCAATACCGAGCTCCGGAACTGGCTATCCACTATGCCGACTTTGCCGCCTGGCAAAATGAGCAACTCAGCGGAGCTGCGCTCTCATCCAAGATCACCGCCTGGTGTGATCAGTTCGCGGGAGCCGATCTTTCACCGCCGTTGTATACGGATCGGCCGCGGGCCCACTCCCGCAGCTCGGCGGGAGCAACGATTGCTTTCTCGGTGGATAGCGCAGTCACGACGCAGTTACGCGAGCTAAGTCAGTTGGGCGGCGGTTCCTTGTTCATGGCCTTGCTCACCGGCTTTTCGTTAGTCATGCGCCGCTGGAGCGGTCGCGAGGATCTGGTCATCGGCACCCCGGTGGCCAATCGCAATCGAACCGAAGTCGAGCCGCTGATCGGGTTTTTCGTCAACGCCCTGCCACTGCGACTGTCGCTCACCGACGATCCTACCTGGACCGAACTGTTTCGGCGGGTGCAGGAGGCTTCGCTGCTCGCGTTGGAGAATCAGGATCTGCCGTTCGAGAAACTGGTGCAACAGCTCGAACCCGACCGCTCGCTCGCCCACACGCCCGTGTTTCAGGTCATGTTCGTATTGCAAAACGCTCCCACCGGAGCACTCCAACTGTCGGGCGTGGAGGTCACCCCGGTCGAAGTGGATACGGCCACCAGTAAGTTTGATCTTACCCTGATTCTGGAAGAAGCGGAAGATGGGCTCAACGGCCGCCTCGAATATGCCGCCGACCTGTTCGCACCGGAAAGCATGGCGCGGTTGGCCAACCAGTTCACCCGCACCTTGGAACAACTCGTCCAGCAGCCTACGCCGCGGATATCCCAACTGCGCAGCGTTCCGGAAGCAGAGCGCGCCCAGCTCGTCCACTGGTCAACGGGACCGACTCCCGACTATCCCGCTACTTCCATCGCCGCGGTCTTCAACGAGCTTGCCCACCGCCAATCCGACACCACGGCCCTGCGCTACGGTGAAGCCGAACTCAGCTATGGCCAACTCAACCGCCGGGCCAATCAACTCGCTCATCTGCTGCAGTCCCGGGGTATCGTGCCCGATCAACCCGTCGGCGTTTGTCAGGAGCGGTCGCCCGAATTGATCGTCACGCTGCTCGCGGTGCTGAAGGCCGGCGGTGCCTATTTGGCCCTGGATCCCGCCGCCCCGCCATCCCGTCAGGAAACGATCCTGCAAGCCGCCGGTTGCGGCCTCGTCATCACGGACGCGGAGGGTGACTCCGATCTGCCCCAGAGCGTAGAGCAATGGAATCTGGCCGACCTGACTGCCCGCCTCAGTAAATGCCCGACGGATACACCCTCTTGTCCCGCCGGACCCGATCATCTGGCCTACATCAGCTTCACCTCGGGATCCACTGGCATCCCCAAGGGGGTCGCCATTCCGCACCGGGCCGTCCTGCGGTTGGTGCACGGCGATACGTTCGCCCGTTTCGGACCCAATGAGGTCTTTCTACTGATGGCCCCCATCGCTTTCGACGCTTCGACCTTGGAACTCTGGGGGCCTTTGCTCCGGGGCGGTCGCTTGGTCATCATGCCGCCTGGCAACCCGACCTTGGAAGAGATCGGTCGGGTGGTGCGCGAGGAGCAGGTCACTACCCTGTGGATGACCGCTGGGCTCTTTCATCTCATGATCGATGAACGCCCGCAGGATTTGCGCGGTGTGCGCCAGCTACTGGCCGGCGGTGATGTCCTGAGCATGCTCCACGTGACGAAGGCCCTGGATCAATTGCCGACCACGCAGTTGATCAACGGTTATGGTCCGACGGAGAACACGACGTTCACCTGCTGCCATCCCATTACCCGGGCTGATCTGAATCGACCGAGTATTCCGATTGGCAAACCCATCGGACACACGACGGTGCACGTGCTCGATTCGAACCTCCAACCGACCCCCATCGGCGTGCCCGGAGAATTATACACGGGAGGCGACGGACTGGCGCGTGGCTACGTGGGGCAGCCTGAACTCACCAACGCCGTTTTTTTGCCTGATCCCCACCAACCGGGGGCACGGATATACCGCACCGGCGATCGCGTGCGTTGGCTGAGCAATGGCACCTTGGAGTTTTTGGGTCGCGTCGACCGCCAAGTAAAAATCCGCGGACATCGCATCGAGCCGGGAGAAATCGAGAGCGTGCTGGCACAGGAGCCCTCCGTAAGCGCGGCCGCGGTCAAGGTGTTGGATGAACCCACCGGCAAACGTCTGGTGGGCTACGTCGCGCCTCAGCTGGATACTGATGCACTTCGCCGAGCGATTGCAGCCCGCTTGCCGGCCGCTCTGGTGCCGAGTGTCATCGTGGCGTTGGACCAACTGCCCTTAAACGCCAACGGTAAGGTCGATCGCGCCGCGCTGCCCCGCCCCGACGCACCGTCTGGAATCTCCACGGATGCGGCAGCTCCCCGCACCCCCACCGAAGAAATTCTCGGCCCCATCTGGGGAAGGTTGCTGCAGACCGACGTTATCGGCCCTGACCAAGACTTCTTCGATCTCGGTGGCCACTCCCTGCTGGCGACTCAGTTAGCCAGCCGTATCCGCGAGGCCTTCGCCATCGAGCTGCCCTTGCGGGCGATATTCGAGAGTCCGGTTCTGACCGACTTGGCCGCTCGCATTGACCGGGAACGCCAAGCTGGTTCCGCGTCGGCCCCGTCTTTGCACGCGGTGACCCGACCGTCGACCATCCCACTTTCCTTCGCACAGGAGCGACTTTGGTTTCTGAACCAGCTGGAGCCCGGCAATCCCTTTTACAACATGCCGGCTGCATTGGAACTGCAGGGTCACTTCGATCTGGAGGCCGGTCGCCAGGTCGTGGCGGCATTGGTGGAACGCCACGAATCCCTGCGGACCGTCTTTCGGACAACGGATGGATCCCCGATCCAGATTATTCTGGAATCGATCGAGGTCCCCATCGATCTGGAGGATCTATCGCTTTCCCCTGAAGAACGTCGGCCCGAATTGATCTCACGGGCCATTGCCGCAGAAGCCCGCAAGGCTTTCGATCTCTCCCAGGGGCCCTTGCTGCGGGTTCGCGCACTCCGATTGCAGGAAGATCATCACATCCTGCTGATGACGATGCACCACATCGTCTCGGATGGCTGGTCAATGGGCGTGCTGACCCGCGAAATGGGCGACTTCTACGCCGCCTTCACCCATCAGGAAGTCACGACACCAGTGCCGCTGAGTCTGCACTACGCTGACTATGCCATTTGGCAACGACAGGGGCTGAACGGGGCGGTGCTCGAGACCCAGTTGGAGTATTGGCGGAAGCAACTCGACGGCGCTCCGCCCGTCATGACGCTGCCGGGAGATCGCCCGCGGCCTGCCGTGCAAAGCTATCGCGGAGCCAGTCACTCGTTTCAAATCGACGCGGAAACCACCGCGGGACTCACGGCTTTGAGTCGGACCACGGGAGCGACCTTGTTCATGACGTTGGAGGCAGCGTTTGCGGTTCTGCTCGGTCGCATGGCCCGCCAGACCGACGTATTAATCGGCACGCCCATCGCCAATCGTCACCGTGCGGAGGTGGAACCGTTGATCGGGTTTTTTGTAAACACGCTGGTCCTGCGCAATGACCTTTCCGGGCAGCCGTCTTTCCAGACTCTGCTCGAACGCACCCGCCTGACCGCCCTGGACGCCTACGCGCATCAGGATCTGCCCTTCGAGCGACTCGTTGACGAGTTGCAACCGGAACGCGATCTGAGCCGCAATCCTATCTTCCAGGTGATGTTCGCCCTGCACAACACCCCCCATCAGGAAAGAGTGCTGCCAGAGCTCACCATCACTGATCTGGCCGCCGAACGGATCTCCGCACAATTCGATATCGTGCTGGATGTTTGGGAAACCGATATGGGGCTGAAGGCCGTGCTTGAATTCGCTACGGACCTGTTTGACGCCCCATCGATTCAGCGCATGGCGCAGCACTTCACCACGTTGCTGCGGGCCGTCGTCGCCGCCCCGGAAACGCCCATCAACCGGCTGCCCTGGCTCGGTTCCGGAGAAAGAATCCAACTTCTGGATACATTTAATGATTTCCCGATGACGTACCCGGATCGGCACACGCTGGCCGATCTCATCACTGCTCAAGTGCAGCAAACGCCCAACCGGATCGTCGGGGTCCATCGCGACCACACGCTGACCTACGCCGAGCTGGATCGGACCGCCAACCAGTTGGCGCATCGACTGCAAAAGCTGGGCGTGAAAGCAGGCTCCTTCGTGGGCTTGTGGGACGAGCGCGGTCTCGACTGCCTGATCGGAATGGTAGGCATTCTGAAAGCCGGTGGGGCCTTCATTCCCATCGATCCTGCCTATCCGGCGGAGCGCGTGCAGCACATGATTGCCGACAGTAAGGTTTCACTGCTGTTGACGCGCGAAGCCGTGGTGCGCCAGAGCGACCCCACCACCGCCAGCGACGATCTGCGTGATCTGATTCTGCTCGATTCCCCCGGCGCGGACTTAGCGCTGCCCGACTCGATGAAAGTGCACCCACGGAGCGATTGGATGACGGAACCGGAAACCGCTCCCGTTTTGGACGCCGGACCGGAGGATCCCGCCTACATGCTCTACACCTCCGGCTCCACTGGCCGACCCAAGGGAGCCATCATTCGGCACAACGGCGCGATCAACCACATCTACGGACAGTTTCTTGAACTGAAGTTTCACGCAGACTCGGCGTTTTTACAGAGTGCTCCATCGTCATCCGACATCTCGGTCTGGCAGTTCCTCGCGCCGCTGCTGATCGGAGGACGCACGGTGATCGCCGACTTCGAAGTGGTCTGCGAAGCGCCGCGTCTGTTTGAACTCGTACGCCGCGAGGGCATCACGCTGTTCGAATTTGTCCCGGTCGTCCTGAAGGCATTTCTCGACCACGCTCAAGCCCTTGGTCCGGATGGCGCCCTGCCCGATCTGGATTTTGCCATGGTGACGGGTGAAGCGGTGCCGGTGGCCCTCATTAATCAATGGTTTGAGGTGTATCCGGAAATCCCCCTGGCCAACGCTTATGGTCCGACGGAAGCGGCGGACGACGTTTGCCAGGCGATGCTGAACGAACCACTGCCAGCGGATGCCCCTACCGTGCCGATTGGCCGCCCGCTGCCTAATTTGTTGCTCTACGTGCTGGATGATGACCTGCAGCTCGTGCCGGTGGGCGTGCCCGGTGAGATATGTGTTTCCGGGGTCGGGGTCGGAGCCGGCTACTGGGGTGATGAAGCCAAGACCCGCGCGGCCTTCGTGCCCAATCCCTATGCGGACCAACCCCACAGCGAAATACTTTACCGCACCGGCGACCTGGGCCGATGGCCTGTCGACGGCGCTCGCGCTTACAACGTCGAGGGAACTGGCCGAAAAGTGTATTGTTTCGGGAGCAGCTCAGGCGATCTGGCTGGAGGACGGTG
>CAKZMS010000392.1 GCA_937128785.1 uncultured Opitutaceae bacterium
CATGAACCGTCCCAATATTCTCTGGATCTTCTCTGAAGACCTCTCGCCCTACATGGGCTGCTACGATGACCCGATCAATACCGGCCACACGCCCGTGATCGATCAATTCGCGAAAGACGGCGTCCTCTTCAAACGCGCCTTCACCACGGCTCCCGTCTGCTCGGCCAGCCGCTCCGCCATCATCACCGGGGTCTACCAAACCACCACCGGCACCCATCAACACCGTTCGAGCCGCACGACCGATGGCGAAGTCGTGCCCGAGGACCTGCGCATCCATCTTCCCGAGCACATCACCACCCTGCCCGAGATCATGCGCGCGGCCGGCTACTTCACCTTCAACAGCGGCAAGGATGACTACAACTTCCACTACAACCGCGGTGACCTCTACTCCATCGGCAACGAAGACGACTACGTTCCCGGCATGAACGGCTGGCAGGGCAACCACGCGAAACACAACCTTTCCATCACCGAGGAAACGTGGAAATCCCGGCCCGACCCGGATCAGCCCTGGTTTGGTCAGATCGAAATCAAAGGCGGCAAGGCCAACGACCGCTACGTCCGCGACGGCGAAAAACTGGCTCCCGAAGACGTGCCGCTCCCGCCCTACTTCCCCGATACGCCGGCCCACCGCAAAGCGTGGTCCATGCACTACAACGCCGCCCGCGGCGCCGATGAACGCGTCGAGACGATCATGAACCAGCTCGAAGCGGACGGTGAACTCGAGAACACCATCGTCTTTTTCTTCTCCGATCACGGCAACAACCAGTCCCTGCGCCACAAACAGTTCTGCTACGAAGGCGGCGTGCATGTGCCCCTCATGATCAAAGGAGATCACCCCGCGCTCAAAGCCGGCACCGTGCGCAATGACCTCGTGCTCGCCCTCGACATCTCGGCCACGACCCTCTCGCTCGCCGGCGTCGCGATCCCCGCCTACTACGCCGGGCAGGATTTATTCAGCCCCGACTCCGTCGCCCGCGCTCACGTGATCGCCGCCCGCGACCGGTGCGACTATACGATCGATCGGATCCGCACCGTGCGCACCGACAAGCTCCGCTACATCCGCAACTACTTCCCAGATCGTCCGCTGCTGCAGGCTCAATATCGTGACAATCACCCCACGGTAGCTGACCTGAAACGGATGCACGAAGCCGGTGAACTCACGGCTTACCAATCCGAGCACTGGTTCGGCATTCGTCCACCCGAGGAGCTCTACGACCTCGCCGCCGACCCGCATCAAATGAACAACCTCGTGGCAGACCCCGCCTACCGCGACGAGTTGAAGCGCCATCGCCAGCTCTTGTTCGATTGGATGCAGGAGACCGACGACCAAGGCCAATACCCGGAGGATCCCGCCCAACTCAAATCGACCTTCGATCTGTGGATTGACCGGGAGATCGTCTCCGAGGCCGACGTGAACCCCGAATACGATCAGTTCCGGTAAATACCCCGCGACATGAAGACTTTTTCACTGCTGCTTCTGGCGATAACAAGTGCCTGCGCACTTGCCGCCCGCCAGCCTAACATCATCTACATTCTCGCCGATGACCTCGGCTACGGCGACCTCAGCTGCTACGGCCAGACCAAGTTCGAAACGCCCCACATCGATGCGCTCGCCAAGCGTGGCATGCTGTTCACCCAACACTATTCGGGGAACACCGTCTGTGCGCCGGCCCGTAGCTCGCTCATGACCGGCCTGCACAGCGGCCATGCGCCGGTGCGCGGCAACGCCGAAGTCCAGCCCGAGGGCCAGGAACCCATGCCGGCCGATACCTACACCATCGCGCATCATCTCGGCAAAGCCGGTTACACAACCGGTCTCTTCGGCAAATGGGGACTCGGCTTCCCCGGCAGCGTGAGCGATCCGCTCAAAATGGGGTTCGATCGTTTCTACGGCTACAACTGCCAACGCATGGCGCACAGCTACTACCCCGCCTTCCTGTGGAACGACGATCAGCGCGAGCTGCTTTGGGGCAATGTCGGGTCCCACGACCGGGACTTCGCCCCCGATCTCATCCACGAGCAGGCGCTCGCCTTCATCGCGGCCAATCAAAACGAACCCTTTTACCTCTACTACGCGGCGGTCCAGCCCCACGCCGACATGATTGCGACGGAAGACTACATGGAAAAATTTCGAGGCAAGTATCTGCCCGAGCATGATCACCCCGGCGGACACTACATCGCCCAACCCGAATCCAAGGCCACCTTTGCCGCCATGGTCGCCACCCTCGACGACTACGTGGGCGATGTCGTCGCCGCCCTGGAAAAACACGGCATCGCCGAGGACACCCTCATAATCTTTACCTCCGACAACGGCCCGCACCAGGAAGGAGGACACATTCCCGAGTTCTGGGATTCCAACGGACCGTTCCGCGGCATCAAGCGCGACCTCTACGACGGTGGTATCCGCGTGCCCATGATCGCCAGCTGGCCGGGCACCATTGAGGCGGGCTCATACTCCGACCACATCAGCGCCTTCTGGGACTTCTTCCCCACCGCCGCCGAACTCGCGGACGCGCCCGCGCAGTCGGACATCGACGGCATCTCCTTGGTGCCCACCCTGCTCGGCCAAACCGACCAACCGGAGCACGAATACCTTTACTGGGAGTTTCCCGCGCGCGGCGGTCGCATCGCCATCCGTCACGGAAACTGGAAAGGCGTGCGCTACAACGTGAGCGCCGATCCGGACTCACCGCTGGAGCGCTACAACCTGGCCACCGATCCGGGAGAGACGCACAACGTGGCGGCACAGCATCCCGAGCTGGTCGCGCAATTGAATGCGTTCATCAAGGAGGCCCATACGCCTCCCGTGAATCCGCGCTTTGAGTTCTGAGCCAGCGGGAGAACCGCCTTACTTAGCGCCTTACTTAGCGCCGTGCTTTAGCCGGCGTTTCTGAGTGCCGGCTAAAGCACAGCACTACGTCCAGTCCGCTGAACGCATTCGTGACAAAGGGCTGCTCC
>CAKZMS010000393.1 GCA_937128785.1 uncultured Opitutaceae bacterium
CGTCTGGGCCCGCGAGGTGAACCCTCGCCAACCCATCACTGCCGGAATCTGGCGCGACCACGGAGGCTGGGCCGAGCCGTCGCCGATCTTTGAGTTCATGTTGGCGAACTCGGACTTCATCACCTTTCACAACTACAGCGGGGCGGAGAATCTGGAGCAGCAGATCGAGGAGATGAAGGCGGCGCACAACCGTCCGTTGATGTGCACCGAATACATGGCCCGCGGCAACGACAGCACCTTTGACCCACACCTGGGGATCATGAAAAAGCACCGGGTCGGTGCTTACAACTGGGGTCTGGTCGACGGCAAATCGCAGACCAAATACCCCTGGGCTTCGTGGCGGGAAGTTTTCATCGCCGAACCGGAGACGTGGCACCACGACATCTTCAAGGCCGATGGCGCACCGTATTCGCCGGCGGAGGTCGATTACATCCGCGCACTCACGCGGTGAGGATCAGGAGTCGGACGCGAGCGCAACGGTGGGCTCGCCCAGGACGGTTTTGCGACGGCGGTGCCAGCGTTCTTCGACGCCGGTGATGTCGCCGTCTTCGTTGACCAGGAACTCGATTGTCATCTCGTCGTCCTCGCGCACAAACATGTGGTCAGATGCCGGGTAGAAGACCATCGGGTCCTGCTCGCGGTAGGTCCACGTGAAGGTGTCCTCTTCGATGCGGAACCGGTGCGTCACTTCGTTTTGACCATCATCGTAGTAGTCGCCGACGAAGGTCGCATATGACTCCGGTTCCGCATGGTCCAGATGTTCGGGCGCGACGAAGGGATCCTTCGCGTATTCGAGGTTTTCCTCCAACTGACGCTGGATGGCGGCGACGGCGTCTTCACGTTTTGCCTCGGAGCCTTCGAACTTGAAATTCGGCATCAGCACTTCGACGTAGGCCTCGGCCAGTTCCTCGAGATCATCATCAGAAAATTCCGTGCGCGCGTCGGAGATGGCATAGAAGAGCATGCCTTTGCGCATCCCTTCCATGGCCTTGGTGATGACCGGGCGGAAGGCCAACAGCGCGCCCTTCACCGCGGTGCGGGCGAAGAATCCCATGTCCTCGGCCTCCATGACCTTGGGAATCACACGCTTGATCACGCGATGCACCGCGCTCTTCGGCGGCAGGTAAAACACCCAGTCGTAGGTCGCGAGTTGGTCGCTCTCGAAGTCTTCGGGCTGCAGTTGCCCGAACCGTTGTTCGACGGCATCCATGTCGAACTTTTCCAACCAGGCCCATTGGTAGAGCTTGGATCCGGGGCCATCGAGGGGGAGCGGGAGGAGCTCGGCCACCATGTCGAAGGTGAGGTCCATATCCGCATCGTCGACGTCGACTTCATCTTCCCACTCGGCGAGTTTGGCGCGGGTCTCCTCCGCGAAGGGCATGAGGCTTTCGTCCAGCTGACCGGCATCGGCCATGGCGATGAATTTTTGAAATACGAAAAGCGGGTGAGGTTCGTTTTTCCGCCCGATGATGACCAGCCCGCGTCCGGTGGACTGGCCGAGTGAGTCGTAGGTGACCTGCACAACATCCTCGGCAAATTTCTCGGCATAGCGGCGGTCGCCGCGGGAGCGAGCATGCACGAAGATGGCGGAGCTGTCGCCTTCGACGACAAACGGCGACATTTCGATGGCCGGCAGGAAGTCGGATTCCTCGCCGGTATTGGCGGTGGGAATGCCCTGGGCCGGGGTGGTGGCGCTGAAGGCCAGCCAGCCTAGCAGCAAAGCGGAGGAGGTTTGCAGGAACTTTAACATCTTGGTTCTGGAGAGCATTACCCGACCAACGGACCAAAAGTTGCAGATTATTCCGCCCGGAGAGCCTCACAGGGGTCAATCGAACTGGCGCGTCGGGCGGGCCACAGACTTGCCAGCACGGCCACCGCGATGAGCACCCCCAATGATATCAGCAGGGAACTCAGAGGATTGTGCGGCATGCTGGGAAATCCGATCTGCAACAATTTGGCCAATCCGATGCCTCCGATCATACCCAGCCCGGAGCCCCAGAGAATCATCCAGAACCCCGAGGTCAGGACCAGGCGGTTGATTTCTTCCGGCAGGGCACCGAGGGCGATGCGAATGCCAAACTCCGTGTGCCGCTGGGCCACCAATCGGGCGATCACGCCGTAGATTCCGAGTGAGGCCAGCACGAGCCCGAGCATCCCGAACATTCCCAACATGTCGCGCAACACGCCCAGCTGGTAGTTCTCGCGCAAGATCCGATCGTTGGCAGATTTCAGATGCGTAACCGGCAAGTTGGGATCGAGTTCGTTCATCACTTGGCGCACCTCCCGCACCAACGCATTGGGGTCGGCCGCCTGCGTGAGCAGGGCGAGTTCGTTGTAGGCCACCGGGACCTGAGCGAGGGACTGATAAACTTGGAAAGTGATCGGATTGGCTTCCGGGAAGATGGACTTCACGTCCTCCACCACGCCGATGATTTCGATACTTTCTTCGGCGTCCGTGGTGGAAATCCAGCGCAGACCATTCGGAGCAGATTCTCCGATAAGGAAATCTCAATGCTTCTCGAGATTTCATGGTGGGATTGGACGGATACGCATTTTGCGGCGGCCATGCATCTTCTGACAAGTGGGGACGTGCAAGGCCTCTATCGTTACTGGAACGATCACGTCAGGCCGAAATGAACCTTGGTAACTGCCCGATAAAGACCGAGCAGAGATGCAGACACAGGTCCGATGTCGGCTTTATTCACTCACCGGGCATTGCCAACTTGTTTGCACATTCAGAACGGATGTGTCGCAAACTATGAGGC
>CAKZMS010000394.1 GCA_937128785.1 uncultured Opitutaceae bacterium
GGGTGTCAGGCACCGATCCCGCCATCAGATCGGTGTAGGTGAACGCGGCGGCGATGCCGTCGAGCTTGAGGAGTTCTGCCGCCACGGCGGACTCTACTGCCGCCAGATCGAGGTCGGCCGCGGCAATCGCCTGCTTGTTCAAATAAACGTAGGGATGGAAGTAGGTTTGGATGAGCTCTTCACCGATGCCGAAGCGTTCTTTCAAACGGGCGAAGGCGGGCGTTTTGTCCCAAGACTCGGGATCAACCAGCGCGGACTCGATGCCGTATTGGTTGACGAAACCCGGGGCATCGGGGCCGCCGTGATCGGCCGAGAGCACGATGAGGGTGTGCTCCAGGCCAACCTTCTCATCCACGAAGGCCAGCAGATGGGCGAGGGTGCGATCGAGGCGGCGAATGTTGTCTTCGGCTTCGAGGCTGGAGGGGCCGAAAAGATGCCCCACGTAGTCGGTGGAGGAGAAGCTGACGGAGAGGTAGTCGGTGATGTCGTCCTGACCGATAGCTTCTTGAACGATCAGTTCGCGGGCGAAATCGAGCACCATTTCATCACCGGCCGGGCTAACGGTCAGGAGGGTGGTGAAGTATTTCCCGGTGCCATCACCAAACGCGTGCGGAAAGGTGCGACCGTAGCCGGGGAAGTCGGTTTCCCAGGGTTGGTCATCGTGATCGGCGAACAGGTAAGTGCCGCGATCATGCATCAACTCCCAGCTCGTGTTGGCGTAGCGTTGCGTGGGGCCGGTGGCGTTGAAGGCGGTGACCCACTCGGGATAGGCATCGTAATAAAAACGGCTGGTCACGAATTCGCCGGCTTGTTTGGAGAACCAGAAGGCCTTGCCGGCGTGTCCGGCCATGGCGATCGCGCCGCGGTCTTTCACGGAGACCCCAAACACTTTGGCGCCGTCGACATGATGGATGGCGAGCTCGTCGGAAAAGGTCGAAACTGCGATGTTCGCCGGGGACCGGCCGTCCGAGTTGGCGGTGCGCTGGGTGGGGTCGATTTCGGTGGAGTCATCGACGTCGGCATCGGCGGAGAGCAGCGGATAGCGGTCATCTTCGACGTTGTAGACGAGGCGTCCGTCGGTGCGATCGAACCAGACGTTGCCGACCATGCCGTGCGCGGCGGGATGCGCGCCGGTGGAGAGGGTGGTGTGGCCGGCGATGGTCTCGGTGTTGGCGTGGGCGTGGTGGGCGTTTTTGAAGACCCCCCCCGCGTTCATCAGGTAGCGGAAGCCCCCTTCACCCAAGTGTTCGCCAAAGCGAGTCGGCAGGTCGCCACGGAGTTGGTCGACGGTGATCTGCAGGATCAGTTTGGGGGAGTCCGCGGCGCACCAACCGGCGGTAAGGCAGGTGAACAGAATAGGGCGAAGAAAGTTCATGGGAAGAGGGGCGTCTCGGAAAAGAAACAGCCGGGAGAATGATCTCCCGGCTGTGGTTATTCAATGAAGAGGGTGATGCGAGGCGTTACTGCCGCGACGCCGCGGACTGCATCTTACGCAGGACGGCTTCGATGCTCAACGAGCTCACGGCCTGGCTCGGCGGGTAGTCGACGATGGACTGCAGGAACTCCGTCACGTAAACCTGCGCGGGAACCACCATCCACATTTGGTCGGCATACCAGCGGGTGTAGAGCGCGGAATCCATGGACACCTCAAACGGGTCCTGGCGCAGGCTGACGATGATCGGCCAGCTGGGCGTCTTGCGGTAGGCCTCGTTGATGGAGCCTTCCATAATGGTGAAGGCGACCTTCCACTGCTTGTAGCGCAAGGCGTTCAGGTTGCCGCCGGCATCGAAGTAGAAGATCTCGTTGCGGGCACCTTCGGTTTCACCGGAGAGCAGTCCCATCTGGTTATAGCCGTCGAGGTGGGTGCGGAACGTCTTGCCCGCGGCTTGGTGACCACCGGCCTTCAGCTTGTCCTTGATGTCGGGGTCGCCGGCAGCGGCCAGGAAGGTGGGCAACCAGTCTTCGTGGGAGAAGATGTCGTTGATGATGGTGCCGGGTTCAATGACGCCGGGCCAACGGGCGGCGGCGGGAACGCGGAAGCCACCCTCCCAAGTCGTGCCTTTTTCGCCGCGGAAGGGGATGGTGCCACCGTCAGGCCAGGTGAATTTTTCGGCGCCATTGTCGGTGGAGTAGACGACGATGGTGTTGTCGGCGATTCCAAGCTCATCGAGCTTGTCGAGGAGGATGCCAACATCGTGATCGTGTTGGGCCATGCCGTCGGCGTAGAGGCCGTAACCGGTCTTGCCGTCCCATTCCTCGGAGAGGTGGGTCCACACGTGCATGCGGGTGGCGTTGTGCCAGACGAAGAACGGTTTGTCATCGGCCACGGCCTTTTCGATGAACTGCAGGGAGCCGTTGAGGAATTCCGTATCGGCATTTTCCATGCGCTTACGGGTCAGGGGCCCGGTGTCCTCAATCCGACCGTCGGCGTAGGCGCGGAGCACGCCGCGGGGGCCGAAGCGCTTGTGGAATTCCGGATCCTTCGGGTAGTGGTAGGTCTCGGGCTCTTCCTCGGCGTTGAGGTGATAGAGGTTACCGAAGAATTCGTCAAAACCATGGTTGGTGGGCAGGAACTCGTCGCGGTCACCGAGGTGATTCTTGCCGAATTGACCGGAGACGTAGCCGTGGGGCTTGAGCAGCTCGGCGATGGGGGGATCCTGGGGCTGGAGGCCTTGGTCGGCACCGGGCATGCCGATGGTGAGCAGGCCGGTGCGGAAGGGATGCTGACCGGTAATGAACGCGGCGCGGCCGGCGGTGCAGCTCTGCTGGGCGTAGTAGTCGGTGAACAGGGCGCCTTCGGATGCGATGCGATCGATATTGGGCGTGCTGCCGCCCATCATGCCCCGGTGGTAGGCGCTGATATTATACATGCCGACGTCATCGCCGAAGATGACGAGGATGTTGGGCTTTTTGCCGTGATGGTCGGCCAGCGCGGTGCCGGCCAGGGCCGTCAGGCCCAAGGCGCAGGTGAGGAGTGCTCGGAGTAACTTCATAGTAGGATTTTCGATGTGATGAAAAAGAGGCTGGAAAGATTTATAGCCCTTCATAATGCCATGAAATGGCGAGATGAACAATTGAACCAAAGTTCAATCCGTGAATCCCACCAAGCCTATTGGGACGAATTGAATTCAGTCGATCGCCTTTATACCCAGCCGATCCGCCGCACGGACGAGGGCGACGACGGAATTCACTCCGGTTTTTTGCGTCACCCGCATGCGATGGACCTTAATGGTCTGCTCGCTCACGCCGAGTTCAGCGGCGATGGCTTTGTTGGGTTTGCCTGCGATAACGTGGCGCAGCACCTCAAGCTCTCTTGCGCTGAGGCGGCCAAAACGGTCGCGCAACTCGGTGAGTTCCTGCGCGTCGCGATTAGCTTGGGCACCTTCGGTCAGCGCTCGTTCCAAAGCGGTCATCAGTTCGGCTTGATCCACCGGCTTGGTAAGAAAATCAACGGCGCCCGCTTTTACCGCTTGGACGCTCATGGGGATGGTGCCTTGGCCGGTGAGAAACAGCAGTGGGAGCCGTGGTCGACGGGCATGAATCTGTTCCTGCAAGGCGAGTCCGCTCATGCCGGGCATCGATACGTCGAGGATTATGCAGTCCAGATCCACGTTTTCAAAGTCGGCCAGAAAGGCCTCGGCAGAGGCATAGCTGGTTGTGCGCAGTTTCTGACTACGCAGCAGCCGCCCCAAGGCCTTGAGCAGGGCCGGGTCATCATCGACGATGCCAATGTGCGGGGGTTCGGTCATGCGGTGGTGGACGGCTGGGGTAAGCTGACAGTGAAGATCGCTCCTCCCTCGGGGTGATTCTCGGCCTGGAGTGAGCCTCCGTGAGCTCCAATCAGGGTGCGGCAGATGACAAGCCCGATTCCGAGCCCCTGTGGTTTGGTGGTATGGAACGGTTCAAAAAGGCTTTCGGCGTCATCGGGGATGCCGGGGCCGTGATCGCGGACTGCGAGCGTGATTTGGTCATCCGCCTGCTTCGTCTCGATTTCCAAATGTCGGTGCGAGGCGGAAGGCTCGGCCATGGCATCGCAAGCGTTGGTGATCAGGTTGATGATGACCTGTTGGATTTGAATGGGATCTGCCGCGACGTGGAGCCGACTCCCGCAAAGCGACCTTTTCAATTGAACCCCGCGGCGTTCCAGATCGATCCGCATCAGTTGCAGGACCTGTTCGACCTGTTGGTTGAGATCGAGAGACTCGATGGTGGTTTCGCCGCGTCGGAGCAAGTCGCGCAGCCGCTGGATCACATCGCTGGCCCGCCGATCTTCGCTCACGATATCGTCAACGATCTCTTGGATCTCTTCGAGCGGGAGGGCGGATTCTTGCAGGAGGTTCTGCAAGGCCTGGGCGTTGTGCAGGATGGAGCCCAAGGGCTGCGTTAGCTCATGAGCGAACGCCCCCGATAGCGCGCCGAGCGAAGACACCCGCGAGAGGTGGGCCATGGCATGACGGTGCTCCTCGGCTTGGGTCTCGGCGACCTTGCGTCCGGTAATGTCGAGGACGGCCCCGTGGGTGCCGTGGCGTTCGCCCGGCCGATCCGCCTGGGCCCGGCCGTGCAACGAGAGCCAACGGGTTCGGCCATCGGGAAGCTGCACCCGCGTTTCCAGCGCAAAGTTATGCCCGTGCCGGGCCGCTTGTTGAATGGCGGACCGGACGCGGCTCCGATGCTCGGGGTCAATGCGCGAAAAGACCTTGTCCAAGGTCGGAGTCTCTCTCTCCGCGAATCCAAACAACTCCCGACAACGCTGCGTGACGACAAACGCGTCTGAACCGGAACTACGACGCCAGAGTCCGATCTGCGCCGCTTCGGCGGCAACACTCAGATTGGCGCCCATCTCGCGGGCGCGGCGGCGCGTGACCAGCAGCAGAATGACCAAGGCGCTTTGGATGAGGACCACCGTAAGTCCGAGCAGCACCGCCGTGCGATGCTCCTCCCAGAGGGTGGGTTGCCGATACCGGATCGTGCTGTCGGCAGGAATACGATCCGGGGGGATCCCCCAGGCGAGGATTTCCCGCCAGTCATACATCGGCTTACCGAAGGGCAGAAAAACGGGCTCGATTTCGTTGGGCGACTCCCCGGCGAGGATGCGGGCTGCGATCCCGGCGCCGCGTCGTCCCACCTCAGGAGTCGGCAGCAGTGATCCGCCGACGATGCCGTCACCGAGCTGCGCGGGCAGGTAGCCAAAAACCGGCGCGTTGGCGTGGCTTCTGATTGAGCGCAGCGCAAAACCCGACTCATGGGGCACGCCGGCGGCATCGCGTGTCATCACGACCACCATGACCACCGAGTCGGGAGGTAGCGCGGAGACGGTTTGATTGATCTCGGCCACGGATTGGTCGCTGAGGTCGTGAATGGTCAACTGCTCGAACACCTGCCACTCCCGCAGAAACGTGTCTCGCCAGAAGTGAGACATCGGTGTCGTGCCCGAAACGAGGTAGAGATTTTTGGTTTCGGGTAGGAGATCGAGCACGTTGTCGACCAGAGTCGTGATGGCCAAATCCATGCCCACGGCAGTGATGCCCGGCCCTGAGATTTCACTGAGGCGTCGCTTGTCGGGACCCAGCAGCAGGACGGGGGTTTCGGGAAACAGCTCGTCGCGATGGCGAGCGTAGAAGAAACCAGCCTGCGCGCCGATCGGCACGATCAAGTCGGGGGGAGATTCCGGGTAGACCGCTTGGATGTATTTGAGCAACGGTTCGCCCAACTCGGGACCGTCGAACCGGCTCAGCTCCAGCGAAGAATTTAAAATCTCGATAGGCTCGGTCGAGAGCTGGACGAGTTGATGGTGAAAGATCCCGCCCACGCCTTCGAAGGGCGGGTAGTCGCGGCCCAACGAGTGGATGAGCAACACCTGGCGCGGGCCAGGGGAAGCCTCTTCCTTTGCCCCAGCCAGCCCCGTGCCGACGGCCAGTGAGGCAAGGGCCACCCATGCTCCGAAGAGGCGACCGCTGAGGTTCCTAGGAATGTCCACTCCCGGAGTCTGCAGACAAAAAAAGCCGGGAGG
>CAKZMS010000395.1 GCA_937128785.1 uncultured Opitutaceae bacterium
CTTCGCTGGTCGATTTTCCAATGGCGCTTTTTACCGGGGTGGTGACATCTTCGACCATGGGTAACTGGGCGGTGCGTTCGTGCAAATAGCGGGTCATCAACGCGGGGCCCGGCGTGATAATGCCGCCTTCATAACCACCCCGTTGCGAGATGATGTCAAAAGTGACGGCGGTGCCCAAATCGATTACCACCACGGGGGCGTCACCCAGTGCGGTGGCGCCGGCGGCATTGGCCAACCGGTCATGGCCGATCTCGGCCGGTTGCGGGTAGGAGATCGGCACGCCGAGATTCACCTCGTGAGTCAGTTGCCACAGCGGGCAGGACTGCCCCGCCAGCAGTTGGTGCAGCCGCGGGATGGCGGCGGGCACGACACTGCAGAATGCAATTCCCTGCGGGCGTTCGTCGACGGGCCCCAGGCTGCGAATCGCGCCGCCGATCTCACCCAAACCGGCGGTGGGGAGTTCGGCGCTGGCAGTGGCCGCTGTATTTCCCCCGGGCACCAGATACCCCAGATGGGTGTGGGTATTGCCAATGTCGATACAGAGTAGCATGTCGCAATGACGGTCAGCGTTTGGCCAGCGTGACCTCGCCGGCGCGGAAGGACTGCATTTTCCCGCCGGAGGTCTCGAGCAGCAGGCAGCCCTCGTGGTCGATTCCGTGGCCGATCCCGGTGATGGTGTCGCGGCCGTGCAGGAGGGTGATTTCGCGTCCGCGGAGGGAATCGTAGCGGTGCCAGAGTTCGGCCAGTCGATCCGTGAAGGTGCCTTCCTGGAAGGCATCGCAGGCCTTGAGGAGTCGCGCCACCAGACCCGCGGCGAAATGATTGATGTCGCTGGACCGATCCGTGATCTCGGCCATGGAAACCGCTCGCCCCGCAAGTTCACCCTGCCAGCCGTCGCTGGGAGGAGAAAGGTTCAGTCCACAACCGATAACGAGGTCGCGGATGCGGTCGGCATCGAGGCGCGCCTCCGTGAGGATTCCGGCCAGTTTGAGGCCATCGACCTGCAGGTCGTTGGGCCACTTCACCTGAGGAGTTATTTTGGCGTAGTCCGCGAGGAAACTGCAGAGATTGACTCCGACCCACGGCGTAATGGTGGGCAGCTTTTCGGGAGCCACCTGCGGTTGAAAAACAAAGGACAGGTAGAGGTTGCCGTTGGGTTCGCTGAGCCAGTCCCGACCGAGACGTCCGCGCCCCTTGGTCTGCTCCCGCGAGATGACGACGAGTGGCATTTCGGATCCGTGACCGGCCTGACGCATGGCTTCGTCGTTGGTGCTATCAACGGTGTCCAGTGTAATGACCCGGCACTTGGCCTTTCGCGGCAAGCGTGCCCGGATCATGAGGGCGTCGAGCTCGGTGGGGCGCTCGGTGAGGCGGTAGCCACGGGACCGGATCGCTTCGAAAGTGAAGCCGCGATCCCGCAGTTTCTCCATGTGCTGCCAGATGGCGACCCGGCTGATACCGATGGCCTGAGCCAAGTCACTGCCGGAAACGAAGTCGTCCTTCGCCCGCAGAAGTTCCCGCACAATGATGACGTCGGGGTCGGCAGCCTTCATGCGTTCCAATCCAATCCGATGTCGACCCAGGTGCTCTGGTGCACGAGAGCCCCGGTGGAAATAAAGTCCAGTCCCAGGCCGGCGAGGTCCGGCAGGCTTTCGAGGGTAATGCCACCGCTCGCTTCGGTGAGCGCACGGCCGCCGATGAGGTCGATCGCTTCGTTGAGTTGGGCCGGGGTAAAATTATCCAGCAGGATGACATCGGCACCGGCCTTGAGCACGGGCGGGATCTGATCGAGTCGATCGACTTCGACCTCCACGGGGAGTTTGGGCGCGTGGCGACGGGCCTGGTTGATGGCCCCAGCGAGGTCCTCGGTGGAACCGAGTAGGGCGAGGTGGTTGTCCTTGAGCATGACCCGGTCGAAGAGGCCGAGCCGATGATTCCAGCCGCCGCCGCAGGCCACGGCGTATTTTTCCAGCATACGGTAGCCCGGGGTGGTCTTACGGGTATCGAGGAGGCGCGTACGGCCTTCACCGAGGGCGTCGACGTAGCGGCGGGTGAGGGTGGCGATGCCGGAGAGGCGTTGGATGAAATTGAGGGCGACCCGTTCGGCGGAAAGCAGCGTGCGGGGATCCCCGGAAATAGTGGCGAGACGATCGCCGCGCTTCAGGGCAGCCCCGTCCCGGGTAAGCAGCTGGACACTGGAACCCTGGCCATAGACGGAGAGAATCAGGGAGAGCAGCGGCAGTCCGCAGGCGGTCAGATCCTGACGGGCGGTCAGGTGGGCCTCGGCGAGACGAGGGGCACTCGTGATGCTGCCAGTGGAATGGTCGCCCGGATCGGGGGCCGGATTGACCAAACCCAAACCGCCGAGATCTTCGTCGCGCGCCATCTCGATGAGCCGACGCAGGTGCGCCCGGTCGAGGTCGTCCCAGGACAGGCGGTGGAGGAGAGCGTCGGAGAGCGCGGCGGACATGTTCGGTGACACCTTTGGGAATCGGATGTCGGGCGTAAAGCCCGACCCACCACAAACATCGCTTCATTGCCAACGTGGGTCGGGCTTTACGCCCGACGGAGAATGGCTCACGTTGGCTGCATGAATTTGGCCGAGCTAAAAAACCTCGAAGACACGTCCACCTTGAGCATCGCACTGCAGGCGTTGTGCGAAGACCGCCGCGGCGATTGGGATCGCGCCCACACCCTGTCCCAAGAGGCCAACAACCGGGATGGCGATTGGGTGCATGCCTACCTGCACCGCAAGGAAGGAGACATCGGAAATGCGGGATACTGGTATGCCCGGGCGGGGCGTGATCCCCAGGGAGCGGATGTTTCGCTCGAAGCGGAGTGGGATACGATCGCCACGGAACTGCTGGGTCGCAGCGAGTAAAAATTCGCCGCGCATGGGGTAGGGACGGACCGCTGGGCCGTCCGGGT
>CAKZMS010000396.1 GCA_937128785.1 uncultured Opitutaceae bacterium
TGAAAAACTGGCTGACTTGGCTGGCGAGACCGAAGAGCTGGCCGAGCTTGAGGAGAAAGAACGCAATCAGTTCAAAGCGTTCTATTTTGATTTGGTGGATCCCGTGCACGTGGAAGCCAAATTGGCGCAGGCTGACATCGAGTTGGCCCGCGATCTAATCTACGAACGCTCCACGGTTTCTCTCATCATGAAGGAGAAGGAGCAGGAGGCCGTTGCCCACATTCTCCACCGGGGCGAATACGACCAAAAGGGGGAGGAAGTCGCGGCGGATGTGCCGGAGATTCTCGGGGGATTACCGGATGACATGCCGGCCAACCGACTCGGGCTCGCCCGCTGGAGTGTGGACGACGCCAATCCGCTGACGGCTCGGGTAACCGTAAATCGATTTGGGCAGAACCTGTTCGGCACGGGTCTGGTCGCGACGGCGGAAGACTTCGGTATCATGGGCGAAAACCCCACGCATCCCGAACTGTTGGACTGGTTGGCGGTCGACTTTCGTGAAAACGGCTGGGATGTGAAACGACTCATCAAGCAGATTGTCATGACCGAAACCTACCGCCAGGACGCGGTGGTGGACCCCGGCGAATTTGCCATTGATCCCGACAACCGTTTCCTCGCCCGCGGTCCCCGCTACCGACTCGACGGGGAAGTGATTAGAGACAAAGCCCTCTTCGTGAGCGGAGCCCTGAACGAAAAAATTGGCGGTCCGCCGGTGAAGCCCTATCAGCCCTCGGGCATCTGGAACGCCGTCGCCTATTCCGGCAGCAACACGCGCTTCTATTTCGAAGACGAAGGAGACGCCCTCTACCGGCGCAGTCTTTACACTTTCTGGAAACGCACGGCGCCTCCGCCGAGCATGACCATCTTCGATGCTCCCTCGCGGGAGACCTGCTCGGTCCGTAGGGAAAGAACAAATACGCCGCTACAGGCCCTCACGCTGATGAACGATCCGCAATTCGTCGAGGCAGCGCGCTTGCTCGCCGAAAGAGCTTTGGCGCCGGGCGGCGCCATTGAACAGACCCCGCGGGGTCGGATTGATTCGATGTATCGCCACGCCTTTGGCCGCGCGGTGCCGGACGACCACGAAGAGGTGCTGCATGAGTCCTACCTGCGGTTCACTGAAAAATTCGCGGAAGACCCGGCCGGCGCGGAGGCGTTTGTCCGCACCGGGGCCTCCGAGCCGATGCCCGTGGAAGACCCGGTGGCGTTTGCCTCCCTCACCATGGTCGCCAGCCAGATCATGAACCTCGACAGCTTTATCTCCAAATACTGACCCCCTGCGATCATGGACCCGATTCAACACTACGTTAATCTCGAGACCCGCCGAAAGTTCCTGAGCAAGATGGCCATGGGCTTGGGCACAGCGGCGCTCAGTTCACTTGCCCCAAAATCCGCGCTAGGGAACACGACTCTCGGTCAAGGCACCGCCGCCCTGGGTAACGGCATGCTCGGGGCGACCCACTTCGCTCCGAAGGCCAAGCGCGGCATCTACCTGTTCATGTCCGGCGCGCCGTCGCAGATGGACATGTTCGACTACAAACCGCAGATGAAGGACCTGTTCGACACCGAATTGCCGGAGTCGATTCGCAATGGCCAGCGGCTCACGACCATGACGTCGGGGCAGGACCGGTTTCCGATCGCGCCGAGTATTTACGATTTTCAACAGCACGGGAAATCCGGCGCGTGGGTGAGCGAACTGTTGCCCAACACGGCGCGAATCGTTGACGATATTGCGATCATCAAATCGATGTGGACGGAGGCGATTAACCACGATCCGGCCATCACCTACATTCAAACCGGCAACCAGATTCCAGGACGGCCGAGTCTGGGTGCGTGGCTCAGCTACGGGTTGGGCAGTCTCAACGATAACCTGCCCACCTTCATCGTGCTTAATTCCACCTGGACCGGCCGGCAGGAGGCGCAGGCGTTGTTCACCCGATTGTGGGGAGCGGGACCGCTTCCGTCACAACACCAAGGCGTCGCGTTGCGGTCAGATGGAGATCCGGTGTTGTATCTGTCGAATCCGCACGGTGTTTCCGGCGACATCCGCCGACTCATGCTCGATGGCGTGAACGAGATCAACGAGGACATTTTCCACGAGTTCGGCGACCCCGAAACCCATGCGCGTATTTCCCAATACGAAATGGCGTTTCGCATGCAGTCGTCGGTGCCGGAGCTCACGGATCTTTCCGATGAGCCCGACTATATTTTTGATCTTTACGGTCCCGATTCGCGGGTGCCGGGCACGTTTGCCTACAACTGCCTGATGGCGCGTCGACTTGCGGAAAAAGGCGTGCGCTTCTCGCAGATCTTTCACCGTGGCTGGGACCAACACGGTCAACTGCCAAAGGACCTGCCCAACCAATGTAAGGATGTCGACCGCGCCTGTTACGGTCTGATCACCGATCTTAAACAACGCGGCATGTATGATGACACGCTCGTGGTTTGGGGCGGCGAGTTTGGTCGCACAATCTACTGTCAGGGCAAGCTCACGCAAACCGACTATGGCCGCGACCATCACCCCCGTTGTTACACCATGTGGATGGGGGGTGCCGGGGTGAAGCGCGGGGTGGTCTACGGCGACACCGATGAGTTCAGTTACAACATCACGAAGGACCCGGTGCACATTCGTGACCTCAACGCCACGATCCTCCAACAGTTCGGCGTTGATCACCAACAACTCAACTTCAAGCACCAGGGTCTCGACCTCAAGCTCACCGGTGTTGAAGAGGCTCACATCGTCAAAGGTGTGCTCACCTGAACTCACCACCGTGCAGACATTCCTAAAAATTCTTACCTGGACTGGATGCGCCATCGGGGTGGCGATCCTCGCCTCGATTTGGTGGGTGCTTCCTCTTGATGGCGCCGGCGGTTCCGATAGTGTTCGGTTCCTCGGACGATTTCATCCGGTGCTGCTGCACATGCCCATTGGGTTGGTGCTTTTGCTGGGGTTGTTCGAGCTGCGCGGCAAACGCGACCCGGGATCCGACACGGATAAGCTGGTGCGTTTCGTTTTGCTGGTGACGGTGCTCAGCACGCTCTTGGCCGTGGTGTCCGGATCATTGTTGGCTTTTGGAGAAGGTGCGGACGAGGAACTTGTTCAAGCGCATCAGCGCAATGGTATCCTCCTTGGCATGGTTGTCGTGCTGATGGTGGGTCTACGCACGATTGCCACCCCCTGGGCCTACCGGGGCGGATTGATGGTGGCGGTTGGGCTGTTGTTTTTGACCAGTCATCAAGGTGGTTCGCTTACGCACGGGCGTGATTATCTGACCAAATATGCGCCCGACTCGATGCGTTGGGTTTTTGGGCTGGAGGTGGAAGAGCCAGTGAAAGTTGCCCGCGCCGAAGACCTCTTGGTTTTCGATCACCTCGTGCAGCCCATCATTGAGCAAAACTGTGTGTCGTGTCACAACCCCGATAAGCTCAAAGGCGAACTGAATCTCGAAACCTTCGACGGACACCTGGCCGGCGGCGAACTGGGCCCGGCGGTGGTGCCCTCCGATCTCGATGCCAGTGAGCTCTACTTTCGGATCACGCTACCGCAAGACGACGAAGAGTTCATGCCGCCGGACGAAAAAACGCCGCTGAGCGATGCGGAGGTGAACCTGATTGCCTGGTGGATCGAGCGCGGTGCTTCGCCAGATTTGACGGTGGCGGAACTGGGTCCCCAGCCAGGCGAGGTGGAAGCATATGTAGCGTCGGTTTTCGCCGGTATGCTGAGTCCGGAGGAGTTGACCCGGATCCAAACTGAACGGGAGGAGTTGTATGCCGCGCTTGGATATATCCGGGCGGAACACGGGGTGCTGATTCTTCCGACCGAAATGGATTCGGATACCTTCACCATTGAGACCAACGCGATCCGAAAGACATTCGATGACGGTGTTCTGAGCCTGCTCGAGCCCTACGCCGAAAGCTTCGTGGCCGCCGACCTGAGCGGCACCCAGCTCACCGATCAGGCGATGGGATCCCTCGCGAAGTTCATCAACCTGCGCACGCTGAACCTCAGCCAGACGCCTCTCGCTGGAGCCACCCTGGGCCAGCTGTCTCGGCTCCCTGAGCTCGAATCGCTCAATCTCTATGGTTCGGAGATCGCTGCGGCCGCGCTCGAGCAGTTGTCGGAACTCAAACAGCTCAAACAACTGTTCCTTTTCCAGACTGCCCTGGATGATGAGACGATGGTGAGCCAGCTGCGCAAAGCACTCCCCGACTGCGATATCCGCGTCGCTGCCGCCGTGCTTCCGCTGGCCGAACCAGCCGAAAAAACCGACGACTACGGCAGCTCCTAGCGAAACGGGGTCATGTCGTTATATGTTAATTTTTAACATATAACGACATGACCCCTTAGCGTTTGAGGAGTTTGCCGAAGATAGTGGCGATTCCGCTAGGGCCGGCGGTGCGCCAGCCGTCGATGACCGCTGCGATGATGATGACGGAGCCGGTGATCACGCGTTTGAGAGGCTCGGATGCCCCGAGCTGGGCGAGACCCGTTTCCAGGGTGGCGATAATCAAAACACCGATGAAGGTGCTGACGACGGAGCCGCGTCCGCCCATGAGGCTGGTCCCGCCGATGACGACCGCCGCGATGGCGGAGAGCTCCAGTCCGCTCCCGGCATTGGGATCCGACGAACCCAGCCGAGCGGTGTAGAACAATGCTCCCAAACCGACGAGGGCACCGGTGATGACGAATACGAGGATCTTTGGCCCGGTCGGGTTGATGCCCGCTAGGCGCACGGCTTCCTCGTTGGTGCCGATGGCGATGACCTGGCGACCGAAGACGGTGCGCGTAAGGATGACTTGCAGGAGAATCACCACCGCGACGGCGATAAAGAATGACGGCGGCAGGCCCATTCCGGGAATCGGGCGGGCGAGACTGCTCAGGGTGCCGCCGAGGTATTGCGTCTGGGAATCAGTCAGCAGGTAGCTCAGCCCGCGGGCGATTTCCAGCATGCCAAGTGTCACGATGAAGGACGGCACCCGCAGACGCGTACTGATCCAGCCGTTGACCCAACCAGCAAATCCTCCTGCGAGCAGAGCGAGAAGGATGGCGAGGGGCTCGGGGAGTTCCCAACTGAGTAGCGCAAGGCCAAACACCGCACCGGCAAAGCCCAAGACCGAGCCCACCGACAAATCGATACCCGCGGTAATGATCACCAGCGTCATGCCTGCGGCGATCACGGTCAGTGTCGGGATTTGGTTGGCCAGACTCGAGAACGTGGCGCCCGTGAAGAAGCGATCACTGCTCAGTGAGAACAGTACGATGAGCGCGATCCAGATGAGCAACAGCGGGGCGTAGTCTTTTATCCAGCGAGGCATGGGGGGGGCGGTTTTTTCGAATGACGATTTACGAGGGACGGGTTTCTGCTGGGTCCATGTGGCCGGCGAAGGCGGCGGCGGTGATATTAGCTTCGGACCAATTGTCCGGAGTGAACTCGCCGACGATGCGACCGGTTGACATGACGAGGATGCGGTCGCAGCTGGTCATGAGCTCGGGGAGTTCGCTGGAGACCATGAGCAGGGCTTTGCCCCGGGCGGCGAGTTCGGCCATGAGTTGGTAGATGCTGTCCTTGGCGGCGGCGTCGACTCCGCGGGTCGGTTCGTCGAGCAAGAGCACCGAGGTGTCGCGTAACAGCCATCGCGCGATCACAGCCTTTTGTTGGTTACCGCCACTGAGCTCTGCCACGGGCTGTTCGAGGTCGTCGTATTTCAACGCCATGGCGGCGGTCGTGGCCAACGTGGTGCGGCGTGCTTCGGCGGTGTCCATCCAGCCGTGGCG
>CAKZMS010000397.1 GCA_937128785.1 uncultured Opitutaceae bacterium
CTTTGCCGCCGTGCTCATTGCCGCTCCGCCACACTGGCGGCGTTTTGCCGCGGTCGGCCAGCTGTGCGATGTTGCGCAGCACGATGCTGTTCAGCGTAAAGGCATTGGCGTAGGTGGAGATCGCACCGAGCGGTTCCTCCATGCCGGGCACGTTCACCACGGCGTCGCCGATGGGCACTTTGCAATCGACCGCGATGTCGACCACGTCGTGCAGGTTCTGCTTGGTCGGGTGGCGGGCCGGATGATCCGGTGCCGTTTCGTCGGCGTGTTTACGCGAGCTCACGCCGATGAGAAACACCCCGCGACGTTTGGCTTCGAGTGCGGCATCGATGAGTGCTGCATTGATGCCGTAGGCGTTTACCAGAATCAGCAGATCCCCCTCCCCGACTCCGCTGTCCTCGATCACAATCTTGCCATAGCCCGGGGTGCGCTCGATCGCCATGGAGCGTAGCGCGCCGTTGGAGATGAGCGTGCCTTCATCGAGGCTGGCCGACATGTGCATGAGCCCACCGGCGCGAAAGAAGATTTCCTGGGCAGAGAGATTGGAGTGTCCGCCTGGTCCGTAGAGATGCACGAGTTTATCGGCTGCAATTTGATCGGCCACCTTCTCCGCCGCCCGGTCCAGCGCTTGCCCCTCCGTGTTATGCACCTCCTGCATCAACTGATGCACCGAATTTAAGTAGTCCGTACAAAGAGAAGCACCGAGGTTTTCAGCCATACCTTGAGCGCAGCGAAAACACCTCAAAGCGCAATCCAAAGCCCCACCGGATCAGTTGTCCGCCAAGACCGCATCGATCGAGGCAAGAAGGTCTGATGCCTTTTCTTCAAACTTCGCCAGCTCCGGCACAAACACATCGTAAGCGATGAACCGAGTCGTAGCCACCCGGTTACGGTAGTCCGGATCCTCCAACGCATAATCGAGGAACCCCTCAATCTCCTTGTCGTGGATAAACTCCGCCCACCACGGCATCTGCTCTTTGAAGTGCCAGAAGTTGGCCATGAAATCATCCGCCCGGAGTTTGTCATCCACCGAGACCTCGACACCGCGTTCCGTGTAAAAAGCGATCAACTCCCCCACCAGCTCCTGACGATCGGCGGGAATCGCTCCTTTAAATTCCTTCAGTAGGTTGAAGCCGCGTTCATGAAACGAGACCTCGGGATATCCGATCAGTAGAAACGCGAACCCTTTGTTTTCCAAATAATCCTCCCGGCCGAGGGCGCCGGCCAACACGCGATCAAACACCTCTTGCCGACGTTCATAATACTCCAGCGCCTGATTGGTCTCAGAGAGATCGTGTTTTAGATCGGCTTGAATCACGGTGAAAACTTGATCCAAAGAGGCCGCGTCTTTTCGGCGCTCGTTCCAGTTATTGAGTGACACCGCGATGAGGATGCCGGCGACCACGAGCACGATCTCCCCAATCGCATACTTGGCGTAGGAGAAGAAAGAATCCGGACGAGCGGTCTTACCTGAGAGACGACGAAAGAGCTTCACGGGAGTAATTCGGAGTTTCGGGAAGGCACGCCCAACATAACTGATTGGTCTTTGGCTAGGGCAACTCCGATATCCTGTCTATCGGTTTTGTGCCTCGCTGGGCAAAGTATGGCCGCCTGCCTGCGATTTTACTGGAGATGCATGAGGCAAAACTTCGAAGCAACCGGTTCCTATCCACACTGACTGCCCAGCTTGGTTTGAGGCGCTCAATCGCGCTGGGTCGGCCGGGTCACAAAATACGAATCACGAGCCTCCCCCCGGAGCCTTCTTTCTGCTATATAGTTTTGCCATCGGTTGAGACGGCGGGCCTCTTCAAGCGCCCATGCTGGTCGGACTGTTTTTTCAAAGCTTCCTCGCGGCCACCCTCGTGCCGATGTCCTCCGAGGTGGTTTTCTACGCGGTGTTGTATTTTGGCGAAGACCTCTGGCAGACGCTGGTGGTTGCCTCCGTCGGAAACTGCCTGGGCGTCTCCCTCAACTACGTGATCGGCCGAGGCATCCAAAAAACCGCGATGGATCATCTCAGTTCCGGCAGCCGAATCCATCGGACCCTGGCGTTCCTCTACCGCAAATTTGATCAACGCATTCTGCTGCTATCATGGGTCCCCATCATCGGGGATCCGATCACAATACTCGCGGGAGTCGCCAAATTCTCCGCCGGCCGATTCTTCGCCATCGCCTGCTCCCTGCGCGTCCTCCGGTATGTCGCTCTGTTGCTTGTGTTCGTCTACCAGTCCTAGCAATCGCCCTCATTTTACCTCACCCTTAGCCGCAAAGCGGCCCTGTCAGTGAATACGATCGCAGTGCGTGGGGGCTTGGTCATGGTAGCGGGGTGTTGATGCTGCTGAATTTCCGTTCTTGGTTCCGTGTTGCCATTGCAGGTTGGGCGATGGCGGTTGGTTCGGCGGCGGCCGGCGGGGAGTCGCGGCCGCACATTGAGATTCGTGGAGTCTACGGCGGGAATCCGGCGGGGTTGTTGGAGCCGGGCTCTCTCGACAATCTCGGGCTGAATGCCGTCTTCATGAATTCGCGCCGGGTCACCACGGAGACGGTGGCGGCCCTTAAGCAACAGGGAGCCAAGGTGTTTGCCGAATACAACACGATGCACCTCGCCAGTTTTCTGGAGGATCACCCCGATGCCGCCCCCATCGGAATCGACGGCCAGGTTTCACCTCCGCCTCATGGCTGGCAGGGCATCTGTCCCTCGCACGAGGGCTATCGCCAAAACCGGATGGATGAGTTCCGCCGCCTGCTGCGCGACTACGAGATCGATGGCATCTGGCTGGATTATCATCACAGCCATGCGAGTTGGGAACGGGCCGAGCCCGCGATGCCTGATACCTGTTTTTGCGAGCGGTGTGTGCAAAAGTTCGCGCGGGAAACCAAGACCGCGTTGCCAGACGTGAGCACGCCGGAGTTGGCTCAGCTCCTCCTTGGTGAACACTGGGAAGCTTGGGTGCAGTGGCGCTGCGACCTGTTCACCGATTGGGTCCGTGAGTGTCGAGCGATTCTCGACGAGACCCGGCCCGGCGCCTTGCTCGGGACCTAGCATTGCCCGTGGTCCGATGCCGACTACGACGGGGCGCTACGCGACAAACTGGCCATAGATCTTAAGGCTCAGGCCGCGTATATCGATGTCTTCAGCATCATGCCTTACCATGCCCGCTTTGGGCACGCCGACGATCCTGGGTGGATCTCCCGGCAGGTCACCTGGCTCGGCAATTATCTGGGCATCCGGGGCGTGCCGGGTGAACGGCACCGGATCTGGCCGATCGTGCAGCTCTCCGATTGGGGCGAGTCGGTGTCCGTCGAAGAAGTCCGCGAAGTCCTCGACCACGGCACCCGCCTACCCGCCACCGGCGTGATGATTTTCAACTGGGGTTCTCTGCGAGGACAGACCGACAAGGTCGAAGAAATGGCTTATTACTATCGCAAGCTCAGTGCGACCAAGTAGCAACGGCAACTCCCTCTTTCATACGCTTATTTAACCTTCTAAAACGTTGACATTAAGCGTTTGACCCCATTTTC
>CAKZMS010000398.1 GCA_937128785.1 uncultured Opitutaceae bacterium
CCCCTCCGATCGTGTTAACGTGCGCTCCATAGTCGTCGACATCGTAATGCCGCACCAGTTGCTTGCCCCTTTCCGTCAGCTTCAAAGAGGCTTCCGCACTCACTCCCACCCCCCCCGCCAAGGCGATTCCCAGCAAACTCAACGGACGTAAATGCAACATGGTCAGAGGATCATCCTGCCAGCTCACTCTGCCGAATAAAGCTCAACTTGGAGCGCTCAGCGGCTCCTCCGCCTTGGCGGGTTCCCTGATCACGTGGGCGCCCCTGTCTCGGGTCAGGCGCATGAAACGACGATTCAAAGCAATCGAGGCAAAGATCAAACCCGCGGCCAGTCCCCACCAAATTCCGATCGGACCCCAGTCCAGACGGAAGCCAAACCACCACGCCGTCGGCAGGGCAAACCCCCAGTAGGCCAGCGCCGTGATCGCCGTCGGGACCTTCACATCCGTCAGGCCCCGCAGCGCCGAGGCCGCCACGACCTGGGCGCCGTCGGCCAACTGGAAAATTGCCGCCACGATCAACAACTTGGCCGCGAGCGCCACCACCCCCGCCTCGTTCACGAAGGCGTCCGCCAGCGGCTTCCCGGCCACGACGAACAACAGCGCAAACGAAACCATGATGATTCCCGAAACGATCTGGGCCCCGTTGCCGATGGCCCGCAGCGCCTCGACCCGGCCCTCGCCCACCGCGCGGCCCACCCGCATGCTGACCGCCATGGCCAGGCCGAGGGGAACCATGAAAGTGAACGCCGCACAGGTAATGGCGATCTGATGAGCCGCCAGCGCCGTCGAGCCGAACCATCCCATCATCAACGCCGCCCCCGTGAAGGCCCCGGCCTCAAACGACAGACTGAAGGCGATCGGCACGCCCAGCCCCAACAGTCGCTTGAATCGAGCCACGGAATAGCCACCCCACCAGCGCCGGGGCCAGGCCGCGGCGAAACATCGGGAATGCTTGATCCATGCCCAGATGACGAACACGCCGATAAACCGTGAGATCAAAGTCGCCCAACCCGCTCCGGCCAGACCCAGGGCGGGCGCTCCCCAGTTGCCGTAGATTAGTATCCAGTTTAATAGTACATTGAGCGCCACTCCGGCCAGCAGAATCACCATCGGCATCATCGGTCGCTCCAATGACTCCCCAAACTGGCGCATCACCTGGAACCAGATCGTCGGCAGCACCGACACCATGATCAGGGTATAGTAAGGATTGACCCCCGCCAGCACCTCCGCGGGTTGACCGAAGCGATGCAATTGCGTCCCGAGGGCCAACATGAAGATCATGCCCACCGTGCCCGCGATGGTCGCGAGCACCGTGCCGTTCTTCATCCACTCCGCCGCTTCGGCTTCATCGCCGCCACCGTGCGCCCGGGATACCATGACTGAAATCGGAATCATCAAACCGACGACCACCATGAAAAAGAAACCGAACAAACTGCCGGCAAACGCCGACGCCGCCAACGGCACCTTCCCCACTTGCCCGATCATGAGCGCATCCGTCACGCCCATGAGCATCTGGCTGACCTGCCCGATGATGATCGGGCCGGCCAGCGAGAGCGTGCGACGGGTTTCTTGGACGTAGGAGGACATGACAGGAAGAGCTGGAGCTGACACGCGCCCTCCCCGCGCGACAACCGCAATCAATCCGGCTAACGGTTTTCCGCCGTGCATTGGCAACGCCGCGCCTGACATGCTGCCCTGACTCCGGCCGTTCTCCCATTCGTATGACCCTTCTTGCCCTCGCCCTGGTTCTCACCGCCGCCGTCCTGCACGCGGTTTGGAATCTCTCGGCCAAGCGGGCCGGATCCGGGCTGCCCTTCGTGTTCGCCGTCGGGGTCTTCATGACGGCTTACTACCTGCCGCTCGTAACCATCATGCTCTTTTGGCCGGGCGGCCCTCGTCTCGACGGTCCCGCCCTCTGGGTCATCAGCGTGAGCACGGTGCTCAAAACGGGTTATGCCCTCTATCTTCAGCGTGCCTATCGCAGTGGTGATTTCTCCTTCATCTACCCGCTGGTCCGGGGCAGTGCTCCGCTTCTGGCGACAATCGGCGCAGTGCTGTTTCTGGGCGAACGTCCCACCCTGCTGGGACTCGCCGGCGGACTCTTGATCGTGACCTGCATTTTCTTCCTCAGCCACGGCGAACGCCTCTGGCAGAAAACGCTGCCGGATGGGGCGCCACCCCGGCTCAAAGCCCTCGGTAATGCACTTATCGCCGGCAGTTTCATTGCCAGCTACACGGTCTGGGACCGCAACGCCGTGGGTATCGAACAAGTCAACCCGGTGATCTTCGACGGATTTACCAACATCGGACTTACCCTCCTGCTCGCCCCGTTCGCCTGGAAACGTCGCCACGATGTGCAACAGGTCTGGCAGAACCACCGTCGCGAGGTCATCATCATGGGCACCCTTTCGCCCCTGGCTTATGTGCTCGTGCTCACCGCCCTCAGCTTCACCCCGGTCAGCTACGTGGCACCCGCCCGCGAGTTCAGCATCCTTATCGCCGCCTACCTCGGCAGCCGGGTACTCAAAGAAACCGCCAGTCCCCGCCGACTCGTTTGCGCCACCGGCATGATCATTGGGCTGATCGCCCTCGCCCTGGCCTGAAGCTCGCGACTTTGACGGGTTTTTGATCGGTTCATCCCCGATCCGGTCAATTACCCGCTTTGCAAATCTCGCCCGCCACTTCAAGGTGACTGCCGTTCATGAACGTTCGCCTCCTTCGCGCTCTCTACGGCGCTCTGTTTTTCTGTTTCCTCGGTGCTCATCTTTTGGCCCAAACCTCGGCGGCCGACCTCGCCTCTCTCCGGGACAAGGCCGAGAGTGGCAACGCCATCGCCCAGTATAATTTGGGCCTCATCTACGCCGACGAAGACGAACCCGCCTTCGACATCATCGAAGCCTACGTCTGGCTCAGCCGCGCCGCCAACAACGGTGCCCGCGGTCGCCAGCTCAATTTCGTCGCCGAGCGCCTCACCCCCGAGGAGCTTTCCGAAGGAAATCGCCGTCTCGGCCAAGTTAACACCCCGGCACCGAGAACGGCTCCGGTAGCCGCCCCTCCGGCCCCGATTTCACGGGCGCCCCTGGAATCGTCATCCGGCGATCTGCGCGAGCTTCAAGCCGAGCGCGACCAACTCGCCGCCGAAGTAAGACAACTCCGCGACCAACTGAGCCGTTCGCAATCGCGGGGGGCCGGCACCATCGCTGAGCTGCAGAAACGCGTCGCCATCGCCGAAACCGCTCTCGCCAATCGCAACAGCGAAACCCTCGCCCTGGAAGCCCGCCTCGCCCAACTCGAAGCC
>CAKZMS010000399.1 GCA_937128785.1 uncultured Opitutaceae bacterium
AAAGGCGTTTTTTCAATGATTGGGGAAGGCCTCCCTTGTCTATCAGCGTCGTAAGGTGAGGGTAGAAGGGATCCTGGATAAATGGTATGGCTTCATCCGGGGGGAGGTCCGGCTTTTTTTTCAGATTCCGGTTTGCAACTGGAATGGTCACCCCCTCGCCCAGATAGAAATAGGTGGTCAAATATCGGGGACTGAAAAGGAAGTCTGTTCCTGTTGACCCATAGTCGGCGTAAGTTTGATGACCGCTCGGTGGGGTCCAGTTGTTGATCTGGGTCTGGACGTTGAACGGGTTGCTGCTGGAGTGGAGATTGTCTTGAGCAAAGGAAACCTGAGCAAGCAATCCGGCAACAGCCACCGTCCCAAGACCTCGGAACAAGAGATGGATCATTAAAAAAGTCTAAGCGTGCGGATCCTAGGAGCAAGTGCTTATCAAGGCACTCCCTTTTGAGATTGGTTTGTTGGATTCGGGAAGCAGTCTGAGGGCGTGATTCGCATCTTATTCATTGGAGATATCGTGGGCCGTCCGGGACGGGATAAAATCGCTGCCTGGGTGGGTCGTTTGCGCGAAAAGCACCGGTTGGATTTTGTAATCGCCAACGCGGAAAACGCTGCTGCGGGCGCAGGAATCACCGGAGCTATTGCCAAGACCCTGTTGGGGCAGGGAATCGATGCCATCACTTTGGGTGACCATACTTGGGACCAACGGGGTTGGGAGCACGAGATCGATGATTTTGAGCGAGTATGCCGCCCGGCAAACTTACCCGAGTCCTGTCCCGGTCGGGAACACCTGATCTTGGAGAAAAACGGTTTCCGCCTAGCGGTTTTTACCGTGCTGGGCCGAACCTACCTCAATATGAAAGGGGAGTGCCCTTTCCGGAAGGCAGACGAGAAACTACGTGAGACCGTTGAAGCTGATCAGGCCGATGCTGCCATGGTTGAGATCCATGCCGAGGCGACATCGGAGAAAATTGCCTTGGGCTGGCATTTGGATGGCCGGGCATTGGGAGTGTTCGGGACGCATACCCATGTGCCCACGGCTGATGCCGAGATCCGGCCCAAAGGCACCGCCTACATCACCGATGTCGGGATGACCGGACCGTATCACAGTGTTTTGGGTCGGCAGGTGGAGCCCGTAGTCGGGAGGTTTCTAGACGGCATGCCCCGGCGATTCGGGGTAGCTGATGAAGATGTCCGACTGTGCAGCGTTCTCGCGGAATATGACCCCGATCAAAAGCGATGCACAAAGTGCGAACGCATTGAGATTAAGTGAACGACTAGTCTTTGGGGTAGTTGCCTAGGACACACCTGCCTCGATCCACCAAAGCCAGCCTTTCTGGTTGGCGCGATTCGGATCTAGGCGGGGGCCGCCGCGGTCTCGGCGTATTCGCCCATGTTGCGGAAGCGCTCGTAGCGCGTATCCAACAACTTTTCCGGGCTCAGGCTCTTCAGGTCATTCAGGTGCTTTTGCAATTCATACCCGAGAGTTTCAGCGGCCTTCTCCGGACTGTGGTGGGCGCCGCCGAAAGGTTCGGGGATCACTTCATTCACACTGCCGAATTTTGCGAGGGTCGGCGCATCCAGTTTCAGCGCGGCGGCGGCCTGAGGCGCGGCGGCGGCGTCTTTCCACAAGATGGCGGCGCAGCCCTCCGGCGAGATCACCGAGTAATAACTGTTTTCGAAAATCAATACGCGATCGGTCACCCCAATACCCAGTGCGCCACCCGATCCACCTTCTCCCACCACGACGGAAATGGACGGCACGCGGAGCATGGCCATCTCCCGGAGATTGACCGCGATCGCTTCGGACACGTGACGTTCTTCCGAGCCGATGCCCGGGTAGGCCCCCGGGGTGTCGATGAACGTGATGACGGGAAGCCCGAATTTCTCGGCGAGTTTCATCAACCGCAGGGCTTTGCGGGAGCCCTCGGGCTGCGGCATGCCGAAGTTACGGGCAATCTTCTCCTTGGTGTCGCGGCCTTTTTGTTGCGCGATAATCATCACCGACTCGCCCTTGAAGAAGGCGGTACCTCCAATCAGCGCCTGATCGTCGTTGAACTGCCGATCGCCGTGAAGCTCCTGAAAGTCGGTGCAGAGGGCCTCAACGTAGTCCAAGGCATAGGGACGTTTGGGATGGCGGGCAATTTGCACCCGCTGCCAGGGAGTTAGATTGGTGTAGATACTCCGTTGGGTGGCTTCGATCTTGTCTTTGATCGCCGCGATTTCGCTATCGAGATCCAATTTGTTCTCAACCGAGCGTTGCCGCAGGCCGTCGAGCTGATCAGTCAGCTCGCGAAGTGGTTTTTCAAACTCCAGCGTGTAGGCAGGCGTATCCATCTCGCGCTAGCTAGGAGGGCGAATTTGCCGGTGTCAATGAGCCGAAAATAACGGCTCCGGTGTCAGTTGATCCCGTCTTTCGTCCCCGGTGGGGTCTTCAGCTGATCTTTCCAACCCAGCATCTTGGCCTGTGCGCCGAATTTTTCCGCCTGCTCCTTGTCTCCCTTGCCCACCCAGATGCGGGAGAGGGTGGTGTTGATGAAGACATCGTTCGGATCGATCCGGTGGGCCTGTTCGGCAGCCGCGAGGGCTTCGTCCAGCATCTTGAGGTTTAAGTGGATCTCTGCACTCGCGTGCCAGGCGGCAAACGAATCCGGCCCTGCTGTCGTGGCGGCGTTGATTTTGGACACCGCGTCGTCGTGGTCGCCCATCGTGTAGTCGAAGGTGGCTTCCTCGATCAGGTTTTGCAGTGCGTCAGCGTCCATCGCGTTAAGCTGAATCAGAAATGAGCCAAAGAAAAGGCCGACCTCCTCAGGTCGGCCCGAAATGAAGTTTAAGCAGCCGGCAGAATTAGGCACCCGGTGCGCCGCCGACGATGGCGATGGACAGTTCCACTTCGTCCGCAACCTTGTCCTCGTTCTGGCCGGGTTTGATGCCGTAGTCAGCGCGCGAGATGCTGAAATCACCCCGCACCACGAGCAGGTCTCCGCCCACTTCGGGTTTGTTGATCCGCTTGCCGAAGGCACCCTCGAGGTGGGTAAGCTTCACCGGTACGGTGATCTTTTTGGTCCCGCCTTTGTGGGTGAGCGTGCCATGAGCATGCGCCGTGGTGGTGTTCCCGTCGGTCTCGCCGTGGTCCAGACTGTTGATCTCAAATGTGATGGTCGGGTGGCT
>CAKZMS010000400.1 GCA_937128785.1 uncultured Opitutaceae bacterium
GGGAGAGAACTGTGCGCATGGTGGGATGGAGGGTAGTGGGCAGCCTGTTTACGGCGGCTGGGGTCGGACAAAGGCAAACGGATGTAACCGTTAAGGCAATCCGCGGAGCAGGGTGTAACGATTTCGAGGAGGCGGGGTTCGCGGATCGCTTCGATTGGCCTCTGCTGTTGGGGTCAGTCTCTCCCCGGTTATGCTGAAGATCGCCCCCCCATCCTTTCCCCGTGTTCTGCTGATTCTGTTGCTGGCGGCATTTGCCCGCCCCGGAGCGGCCCACGATGCGACGGAACACTTCGAGTCAGATGTGACCACCGAAGCGAAACCGTGGACGCACCTCGAGTTTCAGAACGACCCGGATAACTTTCAGTTTGCGGTGGTTTCGGACCGCACCGGCAGTCCGCGCAAAGGGGTGTGGGAGGATGCGATCAAGAAGCTGAACTGGATGATGCCGGAGTTCGTCTTGAGCGTTGGTGACCTCATCCGCGGCACCAGCGAGAGTGCCGATACCAACGCGGCGGAATGGGACGAAATGATGGAGATGTTGTCCCCGCTGAAGATGCCGTTCTTCTTCGTGCCGGGTAACCACGACATCCAGATGAAGTGGATCGAAGGCCGGGTGCAGCCGGAGGATATGTTGGCCGAGTGGAATGCGCGTTTTGGCACCACGCACTATTCGTTCGTTTACAAGGACGTCCTCTTCGTGGCGTTGTTTTCCAACGACGGGAAAGAACAATACATCAGCGAGGAGCAGGCGGCCTACTTCGAAAAAACAGTGGCCGCGCATCCGGATGTCCGGTGGACGTTCCTGCTGCTGCACCACCCACTGTGGGCGTATCCACACGAAAGTAATTTTGACCGCGTCGAAAAGGCGCTCAAGCAGATGCGACCCCGCTACACGGTGCTCGCCGGGCATCATCACCGCTACGTGCATTGGGATCGGAAGAAGACGGACTACATCATTCTCGCCTCGACCGGAGGAGGTTCCGGTATGCGGGGTCCGGAGTATGGCGAGTTCGATCACTTCGCTTGGTTCACCATGACCGATGACGGTCCCATCATGGCGAATCTGGACCTGTCGGGGATCTACCCGAAGGACGTGAGTAAGTTCGAATCCGTCGAGTGGGTCAGCGACCTGCAAAAGAGCATGGCCGTGAGCCAGAAGACGTTGTGGAGCGAAAACGCGAAAGGTGAAGTCGACGCGGCGGCAGTGATCCTGGGCTGGCGGAATCGATCGAATCTCCCGCTTCACCTGAAAGCTGAATTCAGTCACAGCCATCACGTGCATCCCAATCCCGGGGTAATTGACGAAATCCTCGCGCCCGGAGCCTCACTGACCAAGGAGGTGGACCTTACCATCATTGAAAGCTTTGCGCCGAATGAGGGTATTCTGCTCGAACTGCGGACTCAGGCCCAGCTGGGTGACGAGGCCAAAGGCGGACTCGAAATGGAGGCGGACACGGCGATCCCTCTGACCGGGGAAGCGTCGCCGGTATTCGCCACGGAATCGATTGATTTTGTGGGTACGGCTCATTTCCAACCTCCCTCGACGACGCGTGAGATGACGGTTCGTTACACCACGGACGGCTCGGACCCGATGCCTGACTCTCCTCGATTGCACGGTTCGCTCTCCTTGAGCGATGCCGGGGAACTCAAGGCCCGGGCCTTCAGTCGGAGTGGAATCGCCGGGCCCGTTGACAGTATCACCTTCCACCCAGTTGCCGCGGGGCAGGGGTTGTTGGCATATTATT
>CAKZMS010000401.1 GCA_937128785.1 uncultured Opitutaceae bacterium
AACGGCCTAAGTTGGCCAGATATTGGCCCTGGCGCAGTTGCCCGCCGGGCTGATCCAGGGAGAGATCGAGGTAGGTCTGATATTCTGCCGCCAGTTCGGGGTTTTGTGCCACCTCCTGCGGCAGACCCCAGGCGGCATCAAAACGCACCAGCCGCACCGGGTCGGTCATGCCGGCTCGCAAAATGTCTTCCTGCCCCGGCACGCCGGTCAATGCCTGCATGACGGAAGCCCGCACCATCGGATCCTCGTCACCAGCGAGGCTCCGCGCCGCGGCCACGATTTCAGGATGATGGTCGGCATGCGGCGCCATCAACTGCAGGTAAGTCGCCCGCCACGCCGGAATGTCCTCATCCGCCAACAAGGCCATCAGCAGATCAATCCCTCGCTCTTCGCCCGCTTGGGCCGCCGCAACCGCCCGGGTACGGGCCCGCTGTCGGGAGTTCATTTTCTCGCCATACCAATCATCCGTGTGGGCGATGGCCCAATCGACGGTCTGATCACTGTGACAACCATTACAGGAGTTCGGGATGCCGAGCTCCTTGGTCATAAGCGGATCGGGTTTGAGCCAGCCGTGGTCATGACGCGGCGAACGCACCATGTAGTTCGCCGTGGGCATGTGGCAGGACACGCACTGGTTGCCCGTCGAACCCTCCGGGTGGCGCGAGTGCGCGGTCGGATCGATTACCGGACTCAGCACCCCCGTCAACGGCATCGTCCGTCCCGGCGCACTGTGGCACTGCATGCACAAGGCGTTGTTCTCCGCCGGCAGGATCGTCTTGCTGGTGTGCGGGTCGTGGCAGTCCATGCAGGACACCCCGGCGTGGTGCATCCGACTCAACTGCACCGACGTCCAATTAAAGTCTTCATCGAGCTGTTGGCCGTCGGGATGGAAGACGCCGGGCTGCACGGGCAAGGTCAGCCGGAAATGGTCCTCGTAAGTCGCACCGGGCGGAAACTCCGGAGTCAACTGCTCGTTTCGGGCATGGCAGTAGGCGCACGTCTGCTCCGCCTGCTGACGGTCCTTGATCCAGTCCAACCCAGCTAAGTCCGCGCCCGGCTGGCCGTGGTCTTCCGGCACCGGCCCGTGGCATTGAATGCAGCTGATACCGTGCTCGGTCCAAGTCGAGTTGTAGCGATCGGCCGCGACATCGTAATTCTTCAAAAACCCCGTCATGTGGCAGTGCGCGCACATCGAATTCCAATTCATCCCACGGCCCGTCCAATGCCCCCATTCGCCCGGCCGCCGGTTCTCCTGCCCAAACACGTTGAACCACTCCTCCGCCGCCGGATCCCACGCCATATCCGTGGGCTGTATCCGACCCGGCTCGGTCTCAACCAGCATCTGTCGTGACGGTTTTTGCCCCAACGCCCCCTGCACCGGGTAGGCCGTTTCGGAGCCATCCGCCCCCACGCCGATCATCTCGAAAGCATCCCCCTCCCTTTCCGGTCGGAAAACCGCCCCCCCGTCTTCGATTCGGTCAAACTCCGCAAACGCCGCTTCAATCCCCGCAATATCGATCGGCTGATTGGCGTTGGCGTGATCGGTGCCCGTCCACGCGGCGTGGATGTCGGCATGGCACTCCCGGCAGTAGGCCGATGTCTGATGCGGAACCGCGGACGGTAGCGCCAAGGAGGTCTGTGCCGTACCATCCTGAGCAATAATCGACGGCGATTCGGCGTCAGAGGCCGACTTTCGGCAAGCGCCGCTCAGCAAAACGATGGATCCGGCCAGAAGCCAGCCGGAGAGGCCCACCAGCGACCAGACGCCAATGCGTTGTGAGCGGGAACGGTAGGAGGATCGACGCACCCCGGCATCCAATCAATTCGAGGCTCGCGCGTAAAGGAGGGAGGCGGTGGGTGGCTCAATCATCCCCCCGACTTCTCACTCCTATCAGCAAACGCTGACTCATCGTTGCATTTTTCTTCGAAGCCGTTGCCTTAGATCTCCATGCAAGTTCACGCCCCCATCTCCAAAGAATGGCGCCGCCGCATGATTTTCATGGGGGCAATGATCTGGGGTTCCGGATTGTGGTTTGCCTACGATGGCTACATCAACTGGCCCGCCGAGGAGAAGCGTTACCAAATCCTCGTGGAGCTCACCGCTGATTTCATCGAGGAGGGAGACAAGATCACGGAGAAAAACCCGGAGGTGAAGCAGGCTTGGCAGCGCTATGCGGCCGAGAATGACCTCAAACCTAAGGTGCCCAAGCATCGCAGCGACGGAGATCTCGCCGGCCAACGCTACATTGCGGGTTTCTTCGGCCTCATCGGGGTGATCTTCACCACCTGGGTGCTGCTGCAGCACCGCAAGAGCGTGCGCGCCCAGGGGGAAGTCATTACCGGAGCGGAAGGCGACACCGTAAAATTCGATGAAATCGTGGAGATGGACCGGTCCAAGTGGGAAGCCAAAGGCATCGCCTACGCCATCTATGAGCGCGACGGCAAACGCCGGAAACTCTGCCTCGACGATCACAAGTTCATCGGAGCCGAGGCCATCATTCTCGAAGCCGAAAAACGGCTCGCGGCCCAGCAACCGGCCGCGACAAGCGCCCCCCCCGATGCCGAGGCCTGAACCCTGTTTCCAGCCCTTAAAGTAAGGAATTCGCATCCGTAGATTTTCCTGCCCCTCGGTGGTTCGGGGCCCTAGGTTTCGGAAGTTCTCCACCCCCCGGAACCTTATGCTGCGGAAGCTATTTCTCCCCACTATCTTCGTCCTGTTGGCCTACGGGTTTTGGGTCAGCCCGGACTTCAATGAAGTCGCCGCGGGCGTGGCCATCTTCCTGGTCGGGATGTTGGCCCTGGAGGAAGGCTTCAAGGCATTCACCGGCGGGGTCCTCGAGAAACTACTCCGCCGCACGACTGACAAACTGTGGAAAAGCCTCTGCTTTGGCGTCGTATCCACGAGTGTGATGCAGTCGAGCTCGCTGGTCTCGGTTATCACCATCTCGTTTCTTTCCGCGGGCCTCGTCTCCTTAACGGCCGGCGTGGGTATCATCTTTGGCGCCAACCTGGGCACCACCACCGGTGCTTGGTTGGTCGCGGGATTGGGCCTCAAAATCAAAATCTCCGCCTACGCCATGCCCATGTTGGTGTTCGGGGTGATGCTGATTTTCCAGCAGAGCAGAACGACCAAGGGCTGGGGCTACATTCTGGCCGGGTTGGGCGCCCTCTTCCTGGGCATCCATCACATGAAGGAGGGATTCGAAGCCTTCAAAGGGACCTTCGATCTCACGGACTTCGCCGTGGGCGGCTACCCCGGCGTGTTGTTGTTCGCTTTAATCGGGGTGCTCGCCACGGTCATCATGCAGTCCAGCCACGCCACCCTGGTGCTGATCATCACCGGATTGTCGGCGGGACAGATCACCTACGAGAATGCCCTGGCCCTGGCGATCGGTGCCAATATCGGCACCACCATCACTGCGATTGTCGGATCCCTCAGCGCCAATGTCGACGGACGCCGCCTGGCCGGCGCTCATTTGATTTTTAATGCGGTGACCGCCGCAGTCGCCATGGGATTCATCTATCAGCTCACGGGGCTGGTCGATTGGATTGCCGGCGGACTGGGTATCGCGCCTGACAACTACACCCTCAAGCTCGCCGTCTTCCACACCATCTTCAATGGCTTGGGCATCCTGCTGGTGCTTCCTTTCATTAACCGGATGGTGGACCTGCTCAACCGGGTGATAAAACCGCGGGTGCGAACTTCGTCCGAAGCGCGCTACCTCAACTCCTCCAACGCCGGTCTTCCCGACACGGCCATTGAAGCGGTGCGCCTGGAAACACTCCGGCTCTACGACCATGCGGCGGAGATCATCGCCGAGGTTCTCGGTTTGAACCTGGAGGATATTCTCAACGGCAAACCCATTGGTTCGACGGTCGCCCAGACGCGGCGGCCGCCCACGTTCGATATCGACGACCGCTACGAACGGAGCGTGAAGGCGCTCTACGCCCAAATCGTGGAGTTCATCGGTGCCGCCCAGTCTTTCATGTCGCCGCACCAGTCCCACGAGCTCTTCGCGCTGAGAGCCGCCGGACGCGACATCGTAGAGGCCATCAAAGACACCAAGCACCTCCAGAAAAACCTCGCGCGATACGTGGCCAGCGAGAACGAACACATCCGGCACGAATACGATGACATTCGCGCGAATCTGGCCCGGGCGCTACGCCGCCTCGACCGGGTGCGCCGTCAGGGAGAAGACTCCGGTGCCGTCCTCTCGCTCGATGCGATCAAGGTCGAAATGAAGCGCCGTGACCAAGAACTTGAAGGCAAAATAAACCGACTGATCGGTGAACAACTGATCAGTGCCCCGATGTCCATTTCTCTGATGAACGATAGCGGCTACGCCTACCACGTCATCAAAAACCTCGTGAAAATGGGTGAGGTTTTATTCTCCACCAGTGAATCCGCATTGAGGGAAGCCGAGAGAAGTGTTTCTCTCGATGAAGCGGAGCTCACCGAGCTCATGCAGGAAAACACCAAATCAACCTCGGGGCGCAGCAATGAAAATCCGTAGACTGATTGAAAAGGCGCAGTCCGTGTTTGACGCCGAGGATCGCAAAACCAAGGCCCAAAAAAAGAGCCTCAAACACGTCGTCAAAAAACTGCGGAAGCACGAGAAGTCCCTGCAGAAACAACACCGGGAGGAAAAGTCGGAGGCCAAATCCGCCAAGCTTGAGGACCAGATCAAGCTCGCCCATGCCCAGCGTAAAAAAGGCCTGCGGCTCCTGAAAGACCTGAAGAAAAAATCCTAGTCGTCGTCAGAACCACGCGGCCTGGTTCGACGGCCCGCGGACCGGCCAAAAATTGGCTGCATCAATCGCAAGGGATGACGAGTCGACAGGGGGCAATTGCCTCATCATGGCAGCGTGAACTCACCCCGCTTCGCCCGCCCCACCCACTGTTTCCGGAAACTGACGGCCGTTGCGCTTGCCTCCCTCGTTGTCGGTGGCGCTGCGGGATCATTGACCGCGGAGGACGCGATCCCCTTTGCGGCATTCGCTCAATTCGAACGGATGCCGGACGCCAATCCTCTCTTGGTGGTCGATCCACCCAATTGGGCGGCAGCCGCGCACGTGGTGGTCGTCGATGACACCGTGCACTACTACTGGTCGCAACGTGATGGGCGGAATTTTTGGGACCTGCGTCACAGCACCGCACCGGTTTCGGATCTGACCCAACGCACCCACGACCCGCGCAATCCCATCCTGACCCCGCCGGCCACGGGGATGGACAGCAAATCCGTCGAATACCCCAACCCGTTCTTCAACCCCCGCGATGGCCGCTACTACATGTATTACCTGGTGAAGGCGGACGACCGGAACGGCCCCACGCCCAAACAGACCGGATTGCTCTCCACCGACGGTGACATGGGTGACTGGCGACGGATGTCGGACACACCTGTCATCGCCGCCGAATACCACCACGAACTCGGTGTGGCGGGCCATACGTCCACCGCCATCGTGGGTGATACGATTCACATCATCTACACCGCGATGACCAGCTATCGCTACAATCCAACCATCTGCCACGCCACGGCATCACTCAGCGATCCTGCCATCATCACCAAAAACCCTCAAAATCCGGTCTTCACCGGCAGCGGTGAATCCTGGGATTCCGAGGGTGTGCGCGAAGCCGAGATTTTTGTCGGCCCCGAATATTTCCATATCTTCTACGGCGGCCGTGGCGCCGACCGCGTCTATCACATCGGTCACGTGCGCACGAAGGACTTTGCGACCTTTGAGGCGAACCCCTATAATCCTATCTTTACGACCGCGGAGGATCCAAACGCATGGGATTCGGATGGCTTGCTCACTCCTCATGTCTTTCAACTCGGGGACTCCTACTACATGTTGTACGCGGGCCTGAATGGCGCGGGGTGGCACGATGGCCACTGCCTGTCCGGGCTGGCTCGAGCACCGGTGTGGTCACCATCGAAACCGTGATCCTCCCGCGATCGGTTACGCCACCCGGGGGCGAGGCCCGGTGACAATTGCGCACGGGGACCTGACCGACTCGGAAAATTCGTTTCAGCGGGATCCGGTGTTTTTGTGTTCTCCTCTCCGGTCCGGGCGTTTCACTGCGAAGGTTCATGGACGGAAAATCCTGCTGCAGCCCCGCCAATCCCGACGTCCCGGATTCCTCGTTCCCGGATCCGGGGTTTAGGCGTATCAACACCGGTGCGACCGAGGGGATGCGTCGGTTGGCCGGCGGGAGCTTCCAAATGGGCAACGAACGGGACTACGGGTTTCCTGCCGATGGCGAAGATCCCGTCCATCAGGTGAACGTGTCTCCGTTCTACATTGATGAGACGACCGTGACGAATGAGCAGTTCAACGGCTTCATCAACGAAACCGGCTACAAAACCGAGGCCGAGCAGTTTGGCTGGTCATTTGTTTTTCAAGGACTGCTCACGCCCAAACAACTGGCGCGGGTTAAAAACCGTGCTTTGGGCAGCGAGTGGTGGTGCCGCATCGATGGGGCGACCTGGCGCAATCCCGAAGGTCCCGGCACCCACATCAAAAAACGCTGGCAGCATCCGGTCGTCCACGTGACCTGGCATGACGCCATGGCCTACGCCACTTGGGCGGGCAAACGCCTCGCCACGGAGGCCGAGTGGGAATACGCCGCCCGGGGCGGCGTGGAGTTCGGCAATCGGTTTCCCTGGGGCGATGAATTGGAGCCCGACGGCAAACACCGTATGAACGTCTGGCAGGGCAGTTTCCCCCACACCAATACCACCGCCGATGGCCACTACGGCACGGCTCCCGCCCGAGCCTACCGCGCCAATGGTTTTGGTTTGTCCCAAATGACCGGCAATATCTGGGAGTGGTGCTGGGATTGGTTCGATCCGTCCTACTACGCCAAGTCGCCGGCCGACAATCCCACCGGCCCCACCGAAAATCTGACCAACCGACGGGTCATGCGCGGCGGTTCGTTCCTTTGTCACGAGGGCTACTGCAATCGCTACCGGGTCGACGCGCGCAACAGCAACACCCCCGACAGCTCCAGTTCCAACACCGGCTTTCGCTGCGTGCGCGCCATTTGAAGTCAAAGGACGGGGTTTTGTTTCTCCGTTGAATCTCCCCGCGGCACCGCCAAGGTCGGCGCTATGTTACCCCGCTTGGCGCTGTTTATCGTCGCTTTGATTTTCGTTGGGCCGAGTTCGGCCGATCGCCCGAACATAATTCTCCTCCTCGCGGATGATCTGGGCCACGCCGACCTTTCCAGTTTCGGCCGTCCCGCCGTGCAGACACCCCATCTCGATCGACTGGCCGCCGAGGGCCTGCGCTCCACCCATCTTTCTTCCGCCTCGGCCG
>CAKZMS010000402.1 GCA_937128785.1 uncultured Opitutaceae bacterium
GCCCTAAAATGAACAGCGATTTTCGCCAACATCTTCAATCAACCTTGGACGGCATCGAGTCCGATGGTCTGTTCAAACGGGAGCGCGTAATCGGGTCGCCGCAAGGCACCCGAGTCACCCTCGATGATGGTCGCGAGGTGCTCAATTTCTGCGCCAACAACTACCTGGGACTGGGCAACCATCCCGAGCTCGTGGCGGCGGGACACGCGGCCCTCGATCGATGGGGTTACGGAGCCGCCTCCGTCCGGTTCATTTGCGGCACTCAAGGCGTGCATCGGGAGTTGGAGACTGCGCTGACCCAATTCCTCCGCACCGAAGACACCATTCTCTTTCCCTCTTGCTTCGACGCCAACGGCGGCGTGTTCGAAACCCTGCTGGGCCCGGAGGATGCGGTGATCAGCGATGCGCTCAATCACGCCTCGATCATCGACGGCGTGCGCCTCTGCAAGGCAAAGCGCTACCGCTACGCCAATCGCGATTTGGTCGATCTGGAACAGCAGCTGCAAAGCGCCGACGAAGCCGGGGCTCGCTTTAAACTCATCGTCACCGATGCCGTATTCTCAATGGATGGTTTCATCGCTCCGCTGCGCGAGATATGTGACCTCGCCGATCGCTACCACGCGCTGGTCATGGTCGACGACTGTCACGGCGTCGGTTTCCTTGGGCCCACCGGCCGAGGCACCCCCGAATTGATGGGCGTCGAAGACCGCATCGACATCAATACCGGCACCTTGGGCAAGGCGCTCGGCGGCGCCAGTGGCGGCTACGTCAGTGGACGCAAGGAGATCATCGCCCTCCTCCGTCAACGCGCCCGCCCTTACTTGTTTTCCAACACCCTCGCACCGACCATCGCGGCGGTGTCACTGGCCACGCTCGATCTTCTGAGTCGATCCACTGAGCTCAGGGACAACCTGGAAGCCAATACCGGCTACTACCGGGCCGGCTTGGAAGCCGCCGGACTGCGACTGCAACCCGGCGAACACCCAATCGTGCCCGTCATGGTCGGCGATGCCGCGCTTTCCCAGCAGATCTCCGCTCGGTTGCTGGAACTCGGCGTCTACGCCATTGGCTTTTTCTTCCCGGTGGTTCCTCGCGGCCAAGCCCGTATTCGTACCCAAGTCTGCGCCGCCCACACCAAGGCAGACCTCGACACCGCCATCGCCGCCTTCACCCAGATAAAACAAGAATTCAACCTCTAGCCCCTCGCAATCTTGTAACGTATTACGTGACAAAGGCGCGGCGCCCTGAGCAGGAGGAGCGAACCTTATTCAATCGTAATTCGTAAATCGCAGGTCGTAATTTCACCCATGAATCCGCTTTCCATCGCCGCCCTTGAACAGACTGCCCAACGCGCGGCCGAACACGCTTATGCCCCCTACTCGAAGTATCCGGTTGGGGCGGCCGTGCTCGCCCCCGACGGCACCCAATATTCGGGCTGCAACGTGGAGAACGCTTCCTTCGGGCTGACCAACTGCGCTGAACGCACCGCGGTGTTTAAAGCCGTGGCCGCGGGCCATCGCCAGATCGCCTGCGTCGCGATTTACACACCGACTCCGGAACCCGCCGCCCCCTGCGGTGCCTGCCGCCAGGTTCTGCGCGAATTCGGCCCCGACATGAAGGTTGTCTCCGTCTGTGACGGCGATGGCCGCATCGAAACAACCTTGAGCGCTTTGCTGCCCAATTCCTTCGGGCCCGAAAGTCTGTGAACTTCACGATCGTGCCACTTCGCTGCGGCGATGGGCAGCGAAACAAAGCGATCCGTCTTCGCGCCCTTGCCGCGGACCCGGATGCATTTGGTTCCGTGCTTGCTGAAGCCCAAAAGCTCAGCGACGGAATCTGGCAGCAACGGCTGGCTCGAACCGACATGGCGACATTCGTAGCCACCACGGCCGACCACATCGACGTCGGATTGATCGTGGGCGCACCCTACGACAACGAGGTTGGATTATTTTCGATGTGGGTGGCCCCCGAAGTCCGCAAAGGCGGCGTGGGCGGTGCCCTGGTCGACGCCGTGATCGAATGGGCTCGAGCCGCGGGTCATCACCAGCTCATTCTCGATGTAGCCGACAATAACCGAGCCGCCGTCGCCCTTTATGCCAGCCGGGGATTCGTGCCCAACGGCAAGATTGGAATGTTACCCCCACCCCGAGAACACATCACTGAACACCAACGCGTCCTTGTGCTCGGCACGCCGTCCTAAATTTCCCCCGATCCTTTCGCCATGGCCTCCCCTTTTCGACTCGCGGTATTTCTTTCCCTGTTCAGCTCCGTAAACGCGGAACCGGTGGCGGTTGTCCTGGAGACCGAAAGGGGAGAAATTGAGATAGAGGTGCTGGTCGACCAAGCGCCTGTTTCCGCTGGCAGCTTCTTGGCTTACGTCGATGCGGGGCTGCTCGATGGCGGCGGATTTTATCGCACCGTGAATCCATCCAACGACAATGGATCACCCAAGATCAGCGTGATTCAAGGCGGACTGTTACCCGGAATGGAAGGGTTACCACCCG
>CAKZMS010000403.1 GCA_937128785.1 uncultured Opitutaceae bacterium
CCGGACTGGCCGAGTTGTGGGTCGATGATGGGGGGCATCTACGGTCGGGCGGGGTAAGGGGTCACGTCGGAGAATAGGAATTACGAGCTGCGGTCTTCATTCACATTTTAACGACATGACCCTGTGGGCGCAGGCTTCCGCCCGGTTGACGGGGAAGCTTCGCAGTGTTCCCGCGGGACTCAAACGGCAAACTGTTCGGGTTCCGGATGTCCGGTCTGTTGCATAATCGCGTGCAATTGGGCTTTTTTGCGCGCGACGAGCTCCGGCGAACGGTCGATGAGGTTGGTGAGCTCGTGCGGATCGGTGGCGTGATCGTAGAGCACATTGTCCAGACCTTGGCTGTAGATGTAGCGGCCGTCGTAGCAACCGTCCCATCCGCGCATCCCCATGGGCAGCGCCTCGCGGACAGCTTGGGGTTCACCGCAGCAGCGGGGGGCCTGGCTTTCGCCCTGCCAGGAAATGGGCGTGGTGAGCCCGGCCAGATCCACCAAGGTGGCGGGCAAGTCGGGTGCTCCGATCAACGCTGCGGTTTCCTGGGGGCGGACCTGTCCCGGCCAGCGAAATATCGTGGGAACGCGGAAGGCGGTGCTGTAGGGTTTCCATTTGCCCCGGAGTTTGCCGTGGCTGCCGAGCACATCGCCGTGATCCGAGCAGTAGAGGACGATCGTGTCTTCGGCGATCCCTTGATCTTCGAGTTCCTGCAGGACACGGCCGACCTCGTGATCCATGGCGGAGGTTTGGGCATAATACATCTGCAGTTCACGCCGGAGCCGGGCTTCGTCGGGGAAGTGTTTCTTTTGGGCGGGAGTGAGGGTGAAGCTTGCGGGGTCGTAGCGGTCGAGCCATTCCTGCGGGCATTGGTTGGGTTTGTGCGGGGGGCCGAAGCTGACGTAGAAGCACCAAGGATCAGCCTCCTGCTGGTGGCGACGCATGAAGTCGATGGTCATGTCGGCGTGCCAGGTGGGCTCCCAATCATAGCCGGGCACCCGCACCTTTTCTCCCGCGGTATTGTAGCGGAAGACCTCAAAGTATTCGTGCTGGCGTTCGAATCCCCACCACTCATTCCACCCTTGGCGCCGGGGGCCGGCGGGGATGTGGCCGTCGGTGTCCTCCGGCGGCTCACCGCCATCCAGATGCCATTTGCCGATGTAACCGGTGTGGTAGCCCTCGTTCCGGAAGACCTCGGCGAGACAAGGGAAGCCGGTTGGCAAGCGCACCCCGTTGGCATCGACCCCGTGGGTGTGCCAATAAAGTCCGGATTGGATGGACGCGCGACACGGGCTGCAGACCGGGCTGTTGGCCACAGCGTGGGTGAAGACCGTGGATTGCGCGGCCAAGCGGTCCAGATGGGGGGTCTTCACGTCCGGATGCCCGGCAAAGCCGGTGACAAAGGCGCTGTGTTGGTCGGGCTGAATAACGAGCACATTCGGCCGGCGACGAGAGGCGGCGGCGGGCGCGGTCGCAGGGGCCGCGGCGGTGGCGGACAGGGCGGTGGTCGAGGCGGCGACCCCGAGGGTATTCAGAAAGTCACGACGCTTCATGTCAGGAGGCGGGCCGGCGGAGGGCTTGTTCGGAGTCCGCGTCGAAGAGCTGGATTTTGCCCGGTTCGAGGTGGAGGGGCAGCTTGTCCCCGAAGGCATAGCGTCCGTCGGCGGGCAGGCGGGCAATCAAGCGGTGGGAGGCGGTGCTGGCGTGAAGATGGGTTTCGGCGCCCATGGTTTCGACGGCCTCAATCCGGGGGTGGCAGTGGGCCGGGCGGGCGTCGGTGGCAAGGCTGACATCCTCGGGGCGGATCCCCAGGACCACGCGGGGCGACCCGGCCGTGCGGGCGAGGGAGGCCAGGGGTTCGTCGAGCGGGATTGACAGCGCCGCGGGGGCATCGGGTTGATCAGGCGGAGGGGCGTTTTCGGTGAAGGTCCAGACGCCGTTGGATTCGCGGGCCTCGCCGCTGATCAGATTCATGGGCGGCGAGCCGATGAAGCTGGCGACGTAGGTGTTGGCCGGTTCCCGGTAGAGGCTGATGGGATCGGCCACCTGCATGTGCAAGAAAAATCGCTCTCGCACATGATCAAGTAGCATCAGCAGAATAACGACACCACGCATGATGTCGATACTGTGAATACGGCTTTTAACTTGCTCAGAAGTCATAACTTACGCCAAGTTTAAATTGCGTCGGCGCCCCTGGGTAGGCCCACAATGCATTGTAAGAACTGGCGATATACTGCTCATCAAACACGTTATCGACATTCAATGATACCGAAGTACGTTCAGTCGCTCGCCATTTAGCGAATAAACCAACAGTTTGGTAACTCGGTAAACGGAAAGTGAGATCA
>CAKZMS010000404.1 GCA_937128785.1 uncultured Opitutaceae bacterium
CGCCGGTCACAGCTCCGGAGGAAGCACCGCTTGCGGCAGCAGTGGCAACCGCGGCGGCATCACCGCCGGTGGTTGTGGCGGCCGATGCGGCTCCAGCCGTAGCTCCACTGGCAGCAGCGGAAGCGACTTGGGCGGCAGAGACGCTCGTATTTCCACTGGCGACGACTGATTCAACGACTGTTTCGGTAACTACACTGGATATCGCGCTAACCACAGCAGTTGAAACCAGATTGCCCCCATCTACTGTAGATTCAGCAACGATTTCACTGGCAGCATCCTCAATTTCAGCTGCGGTAGCAGTTGCAAGGGTTTTGCCAACGGCAGCAAGTTTAGCGACCAGTGCGCGCCTCACAGCCGCCTTCGCAGTAGCTTTGTCAGTTGATGCGATCTCTGCCTTGTCCGTGGCAGAGACCGGTGCGGTTGATTGCGCGAAAGCCGCAGTTCCGAAGAAGGAACTGATCAGCAGAGCAGCGAGGATGAAACGTATGGTTTTCATGAGTGGTATAGGTGAGAATTGGAAAGTTGGGTCGTTCAGCTAGTAGAAGTTTTTCGGTGAGGACAAGCAGATGTTTTTCACAAAGAATTGCAAATTAATTGTAAGAGGCAGCTGGCTCAGCCTGTATCTACGAACAGGCAGCAGAAAACCGGCCAACTCGGTTTCACCTCCGGAATGGGGTCATTTATGACCAGAATCAGCCGCGGCGGCGGCGCTTGATGCCGAGTTGGGCCACGGCAAAGCGGACTACGCTCTCAAGTCGTTCCACCTCAGCAGGATCAAGATTGTCCTTCTTCGCCTCGTCGAGGGCGGCTTGGGCGCGTTGCATGGCCTTTTCGACGGCATCTTCGTCGATTTGGTTCTCTTCGATGGCGTGTTCCGCGAGGACAGAGACCTTGTCGCCTTGAATTTCGACAAATCCGTCGCCGATCACCAGCGTTTCCAAATCGTTGCCCTTGGTGACGCGCAGTTCGCCGTCGGCAACCTGGGAAAGCAGGGGTAAATGACCCGGGAGAATCCCGATTTCACCCTCGACGGTGGGCACGACCACATTGTCGACCGTGTCCGAGTAGACCTTGGCTTCAGGAGTGACGATTTCGAGAGTCAGCATGATGTTTTTAAAAAGTAGTGGGTAGCGAGTAGCGGGTAGTGAGTAGGTTCTAAAGTGGCGGTTTGCTGGATGCTCGCTAGTCGCTACTCGATGGTGGCTACTTCACTTATTTTTTCGCTGCTTCGAGGACTTCCTCGATGCCGCCCTTCATGTAGAAGTCGCCTTCCGGCACGTCGTCGAGTTCGCCATCGAGAATCATCTTAAATCCGCGGATGGTGTCCTTGACCGACACATACTTTCCGGGCGAGCCGGTGAAGACTTCGGCCACGTGGAAGGGTTGGGAAAGGAAACGTTGGATCTTACGAGCGCGGTAAACGGTGAGTTTGTCCTCAGGGGAGAGCTCATCGAGACCGAGAATCGCGATGATGTCCTGCAAGTCCTTGTAGCGTTGGAGCACGCGTTGAACCTCACGGGCCACGGTGTAGTGCTCTTCGCCAACCACGTCGGGCTCGAGCGCCTTCGACACGGAGGCCAGCGGATCCACGGCCGGGTAAATACCGAGCTCAGCAATGGCACGCTCCAACACGATGGTGGAGTCCAAGTGGGCAAAGGTATTGGCCGGAGCCGGATCTGTAAGGTCATCGGCCGGCACGTAAACCGCCTGGAAGGAAGTGATGGAACCCTTCTTGGTCGAGGTGATGCGCTCCTGGAGGAGGCCCATCTCGTTGGAGAGGGTCGGCTGGTAACCCACCGCGGACGGCGAGCGTCCCAACAAAGCGGATACCTCGGAACCGGCCTGCGAGAAGCGGAAGATGTTGTCGACGAAGAGGAGCACGTCCTGATTCTTCTCATCGCGGAAGTATTCCGTCATGGCGAGGGCCGAGAGGGCAACCCGCATACGGGCTCCCGGGGGCTCGTTCATCTGACCGTAGACGAGCGCAACCTTGGAGTTGGAGATGTTCTCTTGGTCGATAACGCCCGCATCGGACATTTCGTGGTAAAGGTCATTACCTTCGCGGGAACGTTCCCCCACCCCG
>CAKZMS010000405.1 GCA_937128785.1 uncultured Opitutaceae bacterium
TCCTTGGATGGTGCGACTGAGGGGATTCCGAGTTCTCGATTTCGCACACATGAGGGGATCCTAAGGCATATATGGTGAAGCTGAAGGAGGAATGGAAGTGTACGTACGATAAAGCCAAAAGATTGGACCAGCAGTTTCGGCGACGGAGGAACGGAGGTGGCGAAGCAAACCGCTCTGCCTTGGTGGGCCGGGATCGTCCCGAGGTTAATCGCCGCTGGAAAGAGGACGGAGTTTCACCTTGCGGAACTGCGCCGTCATCGGCGGTCCGCGGTGAACTTGCAGGGCGACGGCTCCGGAGGTCCGGGCGTGTTCGGGGTCGCGGTCGGTGGACTCCGCCGTGAGCACGCCGTTGACGTAGTGGCGGGGGGGGGGGCCGCGGCGGTGGTCAGCAGTCGGTTCCATTCGCCTTGCCCGATACCGGAGTTTAACACGCTTTCCGGCGTGTCGGCGCCGAGAGCCACCACGGCCGGTGACTTCATCGTATGTCCGGGCATCACATCGAGCCGTTTACCCGGGCGCACGAGAATGCCCCGTCCGCGCTCCTCGTAGATCATGCCCGTATAACGGTTCTGGTAATCCATGTCGGCTTGGTAGCCACCCACGATCCAGTTTTCAGCATCGAGCACCGTGCTGCGGTATTGCACGCCGGAGTTGGCGGAGTCGCCGGTGAGCTTGAACTCCACCTGCAATTCAAAGTCCGCCACCTCGCCGTCCCAAATCAGGAAGGTGTTGGTTTCGATGGGATTCGCCGCCGTGGTTTGGCCCGTGATGACGCCGTCTTCGACGCGCCAAATCTTGGGGTCACCGGACCACCCCGTGAGATCTTTGCCGTTAAATATCGAGTGGAAGCCATGATGGTCGGCGAAGGCAAAGTTTGCCAGCAGCAGGAATCCTAAAATGAGACGGAATGAGCGGGGTATCATGAGAAAACAGGTTGGAGCGAACCGTTGCGCGTGGTGAGCGAACAATTGCGGAATTGCAGGTGGTTTTGAGGATGCCGGAATGATCCCCGGATAATCTAAACCGGACGATCGTAGCCGGCGTCGCGCAGGGCGTTGGCCAGGTAGGTGTAGCCGCTCTCAGCGATATCCCAATCGGGGGAGAACTCGCGCCAAACGTTGATGGCATTCGCAAACGCGGGGTCGGCGCGGCTGAAGGCTTCGATGGTGAACCAGCCTTCGTATCCAATTTCATGGCACGTCCTAATGGCTTCGGCGAAATCGATGTGACCCGAGCCGGGGGTGCCACGATCATTTTCGCTCACGTGGACGTGTGACAGGAACGGGGCGATGTGCTTGATGGCGGACGCGTGGGTCTTCTCCTCCACGTTGGCGTGGTGGGTATCATACATGGCGCGCACGTTGGGATGATCGGTCAGCTCAAGGAGGTGACGTAACTGCCCCATGGTGTTGCAGAGGTAGCATTCGAAGCGGTTCAGCGCCTCGGGGCCGAGCACCACTCCGGCCTCTTGCGCGTAGTCGCCCGCGGCTCGCAGGACCTCGGCACTGCGTTCGTATTCGACGGGTTCGATGTCGTTGCGGGTGAAGGTCGCGAACGCAGAGTGAAACGGTCCACACAGCAGTTCGGATCCACAATCGACGCAGCGATCGATGTTCCACTTCAGCTTATCGAGTGCCGCAGCCCGAACCTTCGCGTCGGGGCTAACGGGATTGGCCTCCGCCGGAAGCACGGTGACGCAGGTGATGCCCATATCCTGATCCTGTAGGAACTGGCCGAGCCGCTTGTAGGTATCGGAATCCTCACTGCCGGTGCACATCTCAATTCCGTCGTAGCCGATGGTCTTCAGCCGTTCGATGATCGGGAAGTGTTCATCGGATACCGCGGCGGTCCAGTTGAGAAGATTGAAGCCGAACTTGGCTTTGAGATCAGGATTGGGGGAATCGCTCATTACGTAAGAGGGGTGTCAAAGTGGAGCGACGTCGGTCCATTGACCGGACGCGGCGGACGCCAACACGGCATCGGTGACGCGGTCGGTCTTCAGGGCGTCGCGGAAGGTCGGGGCGGCGGGCGTGCCGCTTTCGATGCCCGCGAGGAAGTCGGCGACTTGGTGGACGAACGTGTGCTCGAAGCCGATCTGCACGCCGGGTATCCACCAGTGATCCATGTAGGGTTGGTCGCTGTCGGAGAGGTGAATCGAGCGCCAGCCGCGCACGACACTGTCGTCGCGGTGATCAAACCATTGCAGGCGATGGAGGTCGTGCAGATCCCACTTGAGCGAAGCGTGCTCGCCGTTGATCTCGAGGGTGTAGAGCGCCTTGTGGCCCCGGGCGTAGCGGGTGGCCTCGAAGAGGGCGAGGGAACCGTTCTCGAAGCGCCCCATGAACATGCTGGCATCGTCGATTTTGACCTCACGCTTTTCACCGGTGGCGGCGTCGGCGCGTTCCTTCACGAACGTTTCGGTGGTGGCGGTCACGGTCGTGATGCCGCCGTTGAGCCACTGGGCGGTGTCGATGCAGTGAGCGAGCAGGTCACCCGTGACGCCACTGCCCGCGACCGCGGCATCGAGTCGCCAGGTGCCAGCGCCGCCCTGGGGCACGTCGGCGGAGATGGTCCAGTCCTGCAGGAAGTTGGCACGGTAGTGGAAGATCTTGCCGAGCTTGCCTTGATCGATGAGTTGCTTGGCGAGTGTTACGGCGGGGACGCGGCGGTAGTTATACCATACCATGTTGGCCACGCCGGCGGCCTCGACGGCCGCGACCATGGCGTCACCCTCACCGGCATTCATGGCGAGCGGCTTTTCGCACATCACAATCTTGCCGGCCTGGGCCGCAGCGAGGGCGATCTCGGCGTGCACGTTGTTGGGCGCAGCGATGTCGATCAGATCGATGTCGTCGCGGGCGATGAGCTTGCGCCACTCGGTTTCGGTTGATTCGTAGCCCCAGGTTTCGGCGAAGCCTTTGAGCTGCGCTTCATCACGGCCGCAGGCCGCTTTGAGCACGGGGTGGAGTTCGCCGGGGAAGAAGTTACGAACTTTGCGGAACGCATTGGTGTGGGCGCGACCCATGAGGCCGTAGCCAACCATGCCAACATTCAGTGGTTTCATAGCGAGAGGAGGTTAGGGGTAGACTTAAAGTTAAAGCGGGGCGGAAAATTACTCGTGCCAGCCGTGGTATTTGCGGACCTGGATCATGGCGGCGAGGATGTCGTTCCACGTCTGCTGTTGGGTCATGACGGCATTGGAGAACATGCAGCCGTCCCAACAAATGTGGCGGATCTTTTTGGTCACGCGGTTTTGACTGTTGCGCAGCCAGTAAGCGGAGTCGCGCACGATGTTGAGTTTACCGTTGGGATCGGTGGCTTGACAGTGGCGGCCGGTCTTTTCGTGGCTCCCGGAACCGTAAACCGTGCCGTCGTTTTGGGCGACGTGGAAGTCGATGGTCCAAGGACGCAGGGCGTCGGAGAGCTTGGTCAGCGCGGCGTGGGTTTCGCCCGGCTCCCAGTTGAAGTTCTTTTTGACGATGCGGTGCTTCGGTGCGTTTTCGCCCAGCGTGTAGAGCAGGGTGTGGGACATGTCGGCTTGGAAGCCGAGGACCTTGGGCATACCGACGGCTTCGAGCAGCTCCAGCATGTGCTTCCAACTGTGCATGCCGCCCCAGCAGATCTCACCTTCGGCGGCGAGACGCTCACCGTGATCCTTGGCGATCTTGGCCGCCTCTTTGAACGTTTGGGCAATCAACTTGGTATTGCCCTTGGGATCTTTGGCCCAGTCGGCCACGGGGGCGGAGGAGTCGATGCGGATGACGCCGTGGGGACGCACGCCGAGGTCGCGGAGGCGGCTGCCGATGGCGCAGGCCTTGCGAACTTGGGTGAGGAAGGCGTTGCGCTCTTCCTCGCTGCCCATGGCGCAACCACCACCGGTGACCCCCCAAACCGGAGCCACGATCGAGCCGGCCTTGAGTTTGTGCTTCCGGAGTTTGCTGGCGAGGGCCTTGACGTCCTTGACCTTGCTGTCGATGGACGTGTGCGGGTCGCTCATGAACAGATCGACACCGTCAAATTTGACGCCATCGACCTCCGCCTTGGCGGTCATGGCGAGCATATCGTCCAAGCCGATGAACGGGTCGCCGCCGGGTTCGCCCTTGCCGACGATGCCGGGCCACATGGCGTTGTGAAGTTTGGGGAAGTTGTTTTCAGGCATGATGAATAGGGGTGGGATTGAGGGTTCGAATTTTAGAAGGTGTTGTGACGATAGGCGCCCATGGCGGGAGCGTCGGGATTGGCGTCGGGACCAAAGTAGCGGAGGCAGACGAGAGGCTCGGTGCTGCTGGTGTTTTCGAAGGTGACGCCGGCTTTAGCACCGTCCTCGGTGCAGAAGTATTCGTCTTCGGAAAGTTCGTTGAAGCGGAGCATCTTGGGGCTGACCAAAGGCTGGTTGTTGATACGACCGCTGCCTTGAGTGCAAATCAGCCCGTAGGCGCCCGAATCGGTGATGGTTGCCTTGGTGCCGGGATCTACGGTCAGCTCTTTGGCGGTGAAATACTGCTTCTGGTCGACCTTGCCGTAGACGATCCAACGATCGACGTAGCCTTGCTCACGGGTGTCGGCGACAGGCACCGGCTCGAGGTAGTGGTTGTCCTTGAAGTTGGGGTCGACGTTCTTGTCCCAGTCCAGTTGATCGACGATGAAGTCGATGTCCTGGTGTTTGTCCTCGGGCATGTCTTTCACGAGCAGGCTCCACGGCACCTCGCGGCCCTCGACGAGGCTTTGATACATGCCAAATACGTCACTGCCCCATTGCGGCTCGTAGGTGCAGAGACTGCCGGGAGCATGAAGGATGCAGGGGTCGATGAGCCAGCCGGTGCCGGGTTTGAGGCGGTAGGCTTTGGAGAGATCGAGGATGCCGTTGTCGCCCTTGTTCCAATCGGCAATGCACTGGCGCACCTGGTCGCGGGTGGTGCCGGGCTCGAGTCCCATGAACGTGTAGGGAAAGTTGTTGCCGACGTTGTTGTGCTGGGGCGGGAAGTAGTAGGACTCGGGTTTGCCCTCCTGACCGACCAATGCAGCCTGAGCGGCGTTTTGGTGCATGTGATGGGGAATGGGACCCATGTTATCGAAGAACTTAGAGTAGACGGGCCACTTGCCGTATTCGCTCCAAATGCGCTCACCGATGAGGGTGGCCCCGCAGGCATCGACGGCGTCTCGGAGGGTGAAACGTTGATTGCCGACCACACAATAGCTCAGGCCCTCGTCGGGCACCCGGCCTTCGTTGGCGGCCTCGGTGGTGGAGGCGAACCAGCGTTCGTCGATGCCGCCGCGATTCAGGCCGTAGGCATAGGTGTCGCTGGGGTGGAGTTTTATGCGCAGTCCCGGCTGCAGAAACGAGCGGGGGACCCATGCGGGCGCGAGGCGAAGGAGTCCGCCGGTGTCCTCGAGGGCGCCTTCGACGTGGCTCTTGATGGAGGAATCTAAGGTAGTGAGGTCCTGAACAATTTTAGGGGGCATAGGGAAGGAGCGGGGGAGCGGTCCGGACGCGTGGATCCGAATGACGCTGACAGGGGTAAAAGGGGAAGGGGAGTATTGAGGGATGTCGGTGAACCCGACAATGCCATTCAGCTTAGCTCTCCCGCGTAATGTTCGCTAGAACGACCACGACATTTTTTGGTCTAAAAGCGTCGTGGGGGCAGAATGAACGGCGAATCAGGCCGTTTGCTGGGGGCAGACGAATGGTCTCAGGGATCAGAGTAGCGCAGGCGATAACTACGCGGGGTTTCCTTCATCAACCGACGGAACTCTTTGGTGAAGTGGCTCTGATCGGCGAACCCGAATTCGGTGGCGACGGCGGCCAGGGAGCTGGTGGTAAACACCAGCGCATGACAGCTCATGCGGACGCGTAGGTTGCGCACGTATTCGTGCGGCGACATGCCGTAGGCAGACTGGAATTGGCGTTCAAACGCCCGGAGCGAAAGACCGCAGAGCTTGGCGAGTTCACCGTTGGTAATGGAATCGCTGAGATTTTGGCCGACATGCCGGATAGCCGCGCTCAGCGGTGAATCGACCAACCCCTCTTGGGACAAGTTTTCGATCGCCCGAGTAATACCGACATTCCCCACGATGTTGCCGTCGTGATCGTGAAGCGGGATCTTGGAGGTGAGGCACCAGCGGGCCGTGTGATTGAAACGACCTACGAGCTCCACCCGGGAACGAATCCGTTCTCCCGCCAACACCCGCTCGTCATCAATCCGGTATTGATTGGCCAACACGGGTTCGCAGATGTCGAAGTCGGTGCGGCCAATGATCTCCGCCCGCGTGCCGATGTTGAAATTGATCAAAAACGCCGTGTTGACCCAGTGATAGTGTCCCTCGGCATCCTTCATCCAAAGGAGGAGGTCATCAACGTAATCGAGGAGTTCGATTACCTCGGGCGGCTGGACTCCGATGTGGGTCAGGTGGTCGAGCAGGTGACGTTTTTCGGCGGCGGCAGGCATGGAGACTTCAGTCTCGGCGAGTCTGGCGGGCCAACCGCGGCGGGCAAAAGATATTTCGGCGGAGGTTTGCGGGATTGGCCGTAGGGCCGTGCTTTAGCCGGCACTCAGAAACGCCGGCTAAAGCACGGCGCTACGATTGTCTCATCGCACCCTACGCCGGCGGATAGTCCTTGGTGTGCAGATCGCGGGCTTGGGCCATCTGGCTTTCACTGAATGCCGCCAGATCGGAGGCGGCCGCGCTGTCCAGAATCTCGGTGCGATGGCGGGAACCCGACAGGACCAAACTGGTGTCCGGATTATCCAGCACCCAACGCAAGGCGGCCTGCGCGAGTGAGGTGACTTCACCTGTCACGAGAAGTTCCTGGTATGCGTTGGCCACATCAACCCGCTCGACGATTTCCTCGCGGGAGTAGCGCGAGTTGATGGTGCCGGGCCCGAACGTGGTATCATGGGTGAAAGCACCGGAGAGGAATCCGTTGGCCAATGACTCGCGGGCGACGATGCCCACTCCCGTCGCGGCGAGATCCTTGATCAGACCTTCGGCTTCGCGGTTCATCAGACTGTAGACGACTTGGATGACATCGATCTTGTCCGCGGCAGCCCACTCCCGCGCCATACCTTGGGTGTCGTCAAAAAGGGAAATCGAATGCCCGACACAGCGCACCTTGCCGCTGGTCTTCAGATCTTCGAGCGCTTGCCACACGTTGTCCTCGATTTGATCGGGGCCAAAGGGCGAATGGAAAAACAGGACGTCCAGACGATCAGTGCCGAGTCGGCGCAGGCTATCCTCCACCGAAGTGGTGACGCCCTCGGCGTTGAAGAAGGTGTTGAGGTGGCCGCGAGTGGGGTAGCGACCGAACTTGGTCGCGATGGTGACCTGATCCCGATCGGCTCCGAGGCCGCGGCCCAGAACCTTCTCGGCAATGCCGTCCTCTTCCTTTGTGCCGTAAAGTGGGGCGGTATCAAAGAAGGTTATGCCCGCATCCAGTGCGGCCCGCACGGCGTCGGTGCCGTCTTCCGCCGTCACATCGCCATAGACCGGGGAACCCAAGGCCCAGGTGCCGAATCCAACTTCGCTTACTTTGATGCCGGTGCGTCCAAGGGTGCGGTATTTCATAGAGATAAAATCAGAGGTTGAGGATGTCGGGCGTAAAGCCCGACCCACATGGGGAGAACAGTTGGTATGAGGTGGGTCGGGCTTTACGCCCGACATCAAATTCAGGTTAGGCTCAGTGGTCTGAGGAAGAAGCGCGATAGACGGATTGAATGGAGGCGCGGGCTCCAGCGATGAACCCGGCGATAAATTTTTGCCCTAGCTCCGCCGAGGCGTCCCGTGGATCGGGCCCCCATACCGCATCGTCCTGCAAGGTGGGTTCACGGTCATCCGGCAGTCGGTCCAGTTTCACGCAATCCGGATCGGTGGCCATCAACAGGGCGATTTCGCCCAAGGCCGCATGATTGACGATGAACAGCTCTTTGGCGACGAGGTCGGTCTCTGACGTGGCGATGAAGTGAGTCCCCGAATGGCGCTCGTTGGCCGCTTTGGCCTCTGCCTTGATCAGATCGTAGTGGGGTTGTCCCACGTGACCACAGAGGGTGAACACCAATCGGAAACCTTCATCCGCCAGTTGGTCAAAGTGCTCCCGGGCCAACAGGCTCAGCGTGGACTCCGCGAAATCCAGCGAGTGGCGGGGAAAGTTTAAATCTGGCGCGGTCTTGATGGTGTTGGCGGCCACGTAGACCGGCGGCAATACGAGGCCGCCTTCCTGAGCGGCGAGGGCACAGCACAGGCCGTGGGCCTTCAGCCCATCGAGTCCGGTCGCGGCATGGGGGCCGTGATACTCCAGCGCCCCCCAGGGCAGGTAGGCGATGGACCGAGCCGACGCGATCGCCTCAATCTCGCGGGGCAGCAGACGCTCAAAGCGTCCCCATGGTGCACCGTTTGGGGGGGGAGGATCGGACATGTCTTCAAGGGCGCCTCAGATGACGCTGCCCGCAAGTTGAAAGATCCTGAAAATAAGGAGCGTCTTCATCCGACCTGGCCAGGTGGGGTTTCCCTGACGGGCTAAGAGGTCGCTTGGGCCCGGGTGTCCTTTTTGTAGAATTCCATCACCGGCCCGGAGCGCTGCGAGGCGGTCTTCAGGATTTCGGCCTGCTGCCGGGGTGTGAGTTGCCGGAGTTGCTGGGCGGCGTCGATGTGTTCCTGCAACTGCGCGACGGTGTCGAATCCCGCGATACGGGTTGAGACGGGAAGGGACCAGACGTAATCCGTAGCGTCGCGCAAGGGCAGGAGATCGGGCACGATGGGTTTGGCGGCCACTTTGCCGTGTTTGCCCCAGCCCTCGCCCAAGCCGCCGAACAACCGGCCGCCACACATGGATTTCATGGCGAGAACCCCGACGCCCATTTCCTGCGCGGCAGGAATGACTTTCTCGATGAAGCTGTCGTAGTCTGGGTCCACCACGTTGACCGGCATCTGCACGGTCTGGAGGCTGACGCCGCGCTGCTTGAAGAGCTTCAGCATTTCGAGATGACCGCGGTAGTCGTGGTGACCGGTGAATCCGATCATCCGCGTTTTACCCTCCTCCTGCGCTTTGACTACGACGTCCACGACCCCTTCGTCCCAACGCCGGTGCGCATCCTCGATCGAGCTGACGTTGTGGATCTGCCACAAGTCCATGTGGTCCGTCTTCATGTTTTTCAGTGACAGTTCGAGATGCTCCTGAGCTGTCCGGGCATCGCGGGCCATCGTCTTCGACATGAGGAAAATCTCATCGCGGTATTTGGGCACCAGATGCTGGCCGAAAAGCCGTTCACTCAACTGGTCCTTGCCGTAGGAGTTGGCGGTATCCCAGAAGCGGATGCCGCCGGCGATGGCCGTCTCCACGGCCAGCTCCAGTTGGGCCGCGGGCAACCAGCGGAAGTGTTGTCCACCCACCCCCAGCATGGTCACTCGTTCCCCGGTATTTCCCAGCGGTCGGGTGGGCAGCAACTCGCCGAAGGAGTCGCGGCTGGTCCCCGATTCCGCTGCATTCAGGAATGCCTGCGGCCAAGCGACCCCGGCCGCAGCTGCCGCGGTGAATCCGTTGAGAAAAGCCCGGCGGGTGATTCGGGCCTGCGGGGTGCGTTCTGGGGTGGGTGAATGCATGGGGCGACGGGGTTAGCCAAATCCGGCTTCGGTTTACTGACTGACATCAATCTTGGCATCAGGATAATGGCCGAAAACCAAGTCTGCCGCAACCTCCTCGAACCAC
>CAKZMS010000406.1 GCA_937128785.1 uncultured Opitutaceae bacterium
GGTGGAGTGGTGAGTGTTCAGTAGACAGTAATCAGTAATTAGTAGTCGGTGGCCAGTAATCAGCCGTCAGTAGCGAGTAGCGAGTAGGTCAGCGGAGAAAGGAAGGGGGCAGGTCGTAAAACGTAACTACGCCCTCCTTCGCCAAGGCTTCCGCCGTCGTCGAGACTTTGGCGGACAAGTCGGAGGACTTCGTTTACGTTTTATTGACGCTGACCCCGGGGGGACGAGTGGGCCGGTAGGGCTGGTCAGTGCTTTTCGGTGGATAGGTCCACCTCAATGGGGAAGCCGTCGAACTGGTCTTCGGGCTGCGGGTTGGCGGCATCGAATTCATAGCGCCAGTTCTCGAAGCGGAGTTGTTGGCGGGTGGGGTCGATGATCAGCAGTCCATGGCCTGAGCCTTTCCGGTGAGCGGTTTCCTCGGGGTGGTCGATGCGGGTGGGTCTTAGGGTGTTGCTGCCTTGGTCGGGATTGGCCACGGCGAGCACGGTGAACTTGTTGCCGAAGGCGTCAGTCGTATCGCCGGTGGTCTGCCCGTTTTCCGGCCACCAGGCACGGGGGAAGCCGTTGGCGGTGCCTTGCACCATGAACGACCAGGGGCCGTCGTTGTGGGCATCGATGCCTTGTCGGGCCAGCATACCGAGGTGTTGATCCCCGGCGAGCATGACGGTGTTGTGGCCGCGCAGGGGCTCCAACGCTCGGCGGCGACCGGACTGGGGCCAACCGTTGCTGTCGACATCGTAAATGCTGCGCTTGAGTTCACGCCCCGTATGGGTGCTGGCACGGCAGAAGAGGGTCTGGGACAGCACGAGTCGCAACGGCGACTCCTTAGTGCGATCACTCCAATCCCGGAGAAACGCTTCCTGGCGAGGCCCGAGCAGTTCGGCGCCCGCCACGTCGAGTTCGGTGGTGCTCATGTTAGAGCGATAGTTCTCCGGCAGGACCGCGTTGGGTCCGCTCTTCCACTTTCGATCCTCCAGGATGGCCATCGGAACTCCGCCCCAACTCCAGTCCGTGAAATACACGTCGATGCCCTGGGCCACTGGACGCGGGTCGACCGGATCGGGCAGGTTGTCCGTCTGGGTGCGTTGGACGGCGTTGATCCACGCGGGATCCATCACGTATCCGCCGTCCGCAAACGTCTCGGCCGGGCGGCCGCCGTGGCCCCAGATGTTGCCCTGAAAGACATCGTGATCGTCGGGGATGATTATCGAGGGGATTTCCTTGAGGAGATCCCGCCAGGTCCACCCGAACTGGTAGTATTTGCGCAGGTAGTCGAGCATCGCGATCTCGACCGGCTCGCGCACGATCCCGAATCCTCCGTAGCTTTCGTAGATCTGGTCCCCGGCGAAGAAGAGCAGGTCGGGTTGCTGGAGGGTCACATTCCTGACCAAGGTGGGCAGCGGAAAAGCATAACCGTTATCGCAGGAAAACGCGGCCACCTTGAGGGGGGCATCTGGTCCGGGATCGGCGGCGAAGATGCCGGACCAAAAATGGTCTTCGCCCTGCCAGTTGTAGCGAACCCGATAGGGCACGGGACCGGCTGCCACGTCGGCCCGGATCAGGGCGGTGCGGGACAACCCATCGATCGCGGCGCGGCCGACTTCCTGCCAGGTGTCGTGCCGCTCGATTTCGAGAAACACTGCGGACGCATCGGTCTCGCCGGTGGGCGGCATCTGCACGTTGAGCTTCACCGTGTTGAGGGTGCGCGTGTAGGTGGTCCAGAGGATCGGGCCAAAGGCGAGGGAAGGATCATGGACGAGGCCTGCTCCGCGGCCTGACCAGTGGCTGAATCGCACTCGGATGGAAGGGGCGGCGTCTGCTTCAGGGGCGGGGCTCACGGCGGCGAGTCCGATGTTGCCGACCAGTTGCTCGACCGGGAGCCCGAGTGAGACGGTGGCGGAATCGGTTCCCCGTCTCGCTATGAGGGTGATTTTAGCTCCATCACCGTGGAGCGTGAGCTCCACTTCATCGGCGGCGGAAAGCGGAGGACCGGACAGGGGTGTTTTCGAAACGGCTGGGCCCAGTGTCAGGTGTCCGTCGGCCCGGATCACGGCATTGATTTGTTGTCGGGGCCAAACGGCGACATGGCGGGGGTCGTCCATCATGCCGCGAATGCCGATGACCAGTCCGGCGTAGGTTTCCTCCGGTTGGGCGGGCGGATCTTCGAAGAGAAAGGAAAGGCGGGTGCGGAATT
>CAKZMS010000407.1 GCA_937128785.1 uncultured Opitutaceae bacterium
CTCGCGGCGGAGTCCCACGTGGACCGATCCATCGACGGCCCCGGAGAATTTGTGCAGACTAACGTGGTGGGAACCTTCACGCTCCTGCAAGCTGCCCGCGCCCACTATGAAGGACTGAGCGAGACGGCCCGTGAGGCGTTTCGTTTTCTCCACGTTTCCACCGACGAAGTTTACGGATCCCTGGGGGCCGAGGGCTTGTTCAGCGAAACGACTCCCTACGACCCCCACTCGCCCTACTCCGCCAGTAAAGCCGCTTCGGATCACCTCGCTCGAGCCTGGGCGGACACCTACGGGCTCCCGATCCTGGTCACCAATTGCTCAAACAACTACGGCCCCTACCAGTTCCCCGAAACGCTCATTCCCGTGGTCATTCTCAAGGCCCTGCGCGGTGAGCCGATCCCGGTCTACGGCAAGGGAGAGAACATCAGAGACTGGCTCTACGTCGGAGACCACGCCGAAGCCCTGCATACCGTGATTGCAAAAGGACAGACGGGAGAAACCTACAATATCGGCGGAAACAACGAACGACAGAACATCGATTTGGTCAGACTCCTGTGTGAATTGCTGGACGAACTGAAACCACGCGAGGACGGTAAGAAATACCAAGACCAAATCACCTTCGTCACCGACCGCCCCGGCCACGACCTGCGTTATGCGATCGACGCGAGTAAGATCAAAGCCGAGCTCGGCTGGAGTCCCCGCCAGGACCATACTTCCGGATTTCGCAAAACCGTGCAGTGGTACTTGGATAACCAATCGTGGATCGATCGAATTCTCAGTGGAGACTATCAATTGGAGCGACTAGGCAAAGCCTGACCCCAAGAGACCATGAAACGAAAAGGTATAATTCTCGCCGGCGGTAGTGGCACCCGCTTGTTCCCGCTCACCATTGCTGTCTCGAAGCAGTTGATGCCGGTTTACGACAAGCCGATGATCTACTACCCGCTGTCGGTGCTGATGCTGTCCGGCATCCGCGAGGTGTTAATCATCTCCACGCCTCAGGACCTGCCGTTGTTCCAAAAGCTGCTGGGGGATGGATCCGCCTTCGGGGTCGAGCTGAGTTATGCAGAGCAACCGAGTCCCGATGGACTGGCCCAGGCGTTTTTGATCGCCGCCGAAACCGGGTTTCTGGACGGCAGCCAGCCCTCGGCGCTGATCTTGGGAGACAACATGTTCTACGGGCACGATTTCGTCGATCGACTGGCGGCGGCCACCGCGCAGGAACAAGGAGCCACGGTTTTCGGTTATCACGTGGCCAACCCCTCCGCCTATGGGGTGGTGGAGTTTGCCCCCGATGGCACCGTGCTCTCGCTCGAAGAAAAACCGGCTGAACCTCGATCGAACTACGCGATCCCCGGACTCTACTACTACGACCAGGATGTCGTAGAGTTCGCCCGCGCTTTAGAACCGTCAGCTCGCGGCGAACTTGAGATCACGGATCTGAACCGCTGCTATCTGGACCGTGGCGACCTGCGGGTGGAACTACTGGGCCGAGGGACTGCCTGGCTCGATACGGGAACCCACGACTCCCTGCTCGAAGCCGGAGAATTCGTGGGGATCATCTCCAATCGGCAGGGAAAGAAAATCGCCTGCCTCGAAGAAATCGCCTATTCCCGAGGCTGGATCGACGACGCTCAACTCGACGCTCAAATCGCGAGATTGGGCAAGTCCTCCTACGGCGCCTACTTGAAAGCTTGGGACCGCCAAAGAGACTGAAACTCGCGCCATTGTGCTGAAAGTCTCTTTCATCATTCCCCTGTATAATGGCTTGGAACTGACCCAAGCCTGCTTGCGGACCTTGCAGGAAACGATCCCGCAAGATCTCAGCCACGAGATCATCTTCGTCGACGACGGTAGCACCGATGGCACCCGGGATTGGCTGGCGACCCTGCCCTCGCCCTGCCGGGTGCTCCTGAATCAAACCAACCAACGCTATGCGGGTTCGAACAACCGCGGCGCTCGCGAAGCATCGGGTGAATACCTGGCCCTCCTCAACAGCGACCTGGAGCTGCTTCCCGGCTGGATCGAGCCCCTGCTCGCAGCCCTCGACGAAGATCGCTCCATCGCCTTGATCGGCAATGTCCAGCGGCGCGTTGACGATGACACGATCGATCACGCGGGTATCCGATTCAAGGCCGACGCCAAACTCGAACACATCCATGAGCTCCCCAGCAAGGGCAGCATCCGGCGTAACCCCGTCCGTTACGTTCCCGCGGTCACCGCGGCGTGTTGCATGGTTCGACGTAAAGAGTTTCTCGCGGCCGGCGGTGGCTTTCGGCAGGAATTCGAAAACGGCGGCGAAGATGTCGATTTGTGCCTCGCGCTGACCGACCAAGGGCACCGCGTAGCCATCGCGCTCAACAGCGTGGTCCGTCACCATGTCAGCGCTTCCCGGGGGAAAGCCCGTCCCCATGACGAAGCCAACAGCCGTCGCTTGTTCGGGCGTTGGCGGGGCGACATCATCAACCTGTGTGCCAAGGATTGGGCCCGGACCAAGATCCGCACCTGGCGCCAATCCCCCGCCCAAGTGCCGTGGCGCATATTTTTGACCGCGCTGGGCTACCATGGGGGATTCATCAAGCACCCCCCGAGGGCCGCCTGGGTGGAAGTGGGCAGCGCCATCTACTACGAGGAACTCCACTGGCGCAAAACCCTCGGCATTCCGCGCCCGCCTCCCGGAGATGATCCGTCCTCGTATCAGTTGACCGGTCTGCGCAAGGACGACATCGAGCGGCTGAGCTACTCTTTTCGCAATACCTTCACCGTGATCTTCGCCCCGGGCACCATCGAGAAGAATGTCTTTATCAATGGATTCATCATGCCCCCCAAGAAAGATCGTCCTGAGATGGAGGGTCAGCTGGGACTGCGTCTGACCGTCAACGGGGTGCAATCGGAATCGTTTTTTCCCCTCGAGGAGCGCAATTTCAACTGCGGCATTGATCGGCCGAAAGTCGTGACCGATGAACCTGTCGAACTGAAGGTTGAGCTCCTTGGAACCGAGAAGGAGGACACCCTGGCCTGGCTGGGGCGCATCACGCGGAACTGGCCCCTGCCCCGCGCATGGCGGGTCAAGCTCGAGGCCCACCGTCCTCAGTTCAAAAACCGCCGATTGCGGGTGGAGCAGATTCTCTGTGACGAACGGGCGATCTACGATTTCAAGAAACCCCAGCCTCTGCGGATTAACCGTCGCGAGAAAAAGGACTACCCCGTGGGCATCAACGTGGTCGGTTGGTTCCGGGCGGAACTGGGCATCGGTGAGAGTGCCCGGTGCATGGCCCGGGCGGTGGAGGCCAGCAGCTTGGACCATGCTTTTGTTGATATGAAACTCCCCTGCCTGAATCGCATGGGAGACAACACCTACGCTTCCCGTTTGCAGAGCACCAACCCTTATCGGGTAAACGTGTTTCACATCGATCCTCCCGTCTCGATTGATATCGACCATCACCACGGAGCCCCGTTCCGTCGCGATCGGCACAACATCGCTTACTGGGCCTGGGAACTTCCGGAGTTTCCCGATGCGTGGGTGGGTGCCTGTCAATACTACGACGAGATTTGGTGCCCATCCGCTTTCGTCCGAGATGCCATCGCCGCCAAAGTGCCGCTGCCGGTTCAAGTAATGCCGCACGCGATCGATTTCAGTGCGCCGGTCGGCGATCAAAAACCGCGATTCGATCTGCCGACCGATCGCTGCACCTTCCTATTCCTCTATGACCTGAATTCGTATCAGGAACGCAAGAATCCGCACGCGGTCATCGAGGCCTACCGGCAGGCCTTTCCCGATGAATCCGGAGTGCAATTGGTTATCAAGACCCAGAACCCGGATCGAAACCCCGAGGCCTTTGCCAAACTGAAGAAAGCCCTGTCAGGTTTGGAGCATACCACGCTCATCGCTCGCACTTTGAGCCGCGAAGATGTGCACGGTCTCGAATCAGCCTGTGACGCCTTTGTTTCTCTTCACCGATCCGAGGGCTTTGGTCTGGCGGTGGCCGAGGCCATGTTTTTGGGCAAGCCGGTGATCAGCACGGATTGGTCGGCTACCGCGGAATTTGTTAACGAGAACAACGGCTACCCCGTCCCCTACGATTTGATCGAACTGACCGAAACCCATGGTCCTTACGAAAAGGGACAGGTTTGGGCTGATCCACGGATCGCTGCTGCCGCGGCCTGCATGCGTGAAGTCGCTGAAAACCCCGAAGCAGCCCGTCAGAAAGGTCTTCAAGCCGCCGCAGATATTCGAGAGGGATACTCTCCCGCCGCGATCGGCCATCGATACGCCAAACGAATCGAGGCCATGGCCCTTTGGACGGACTAGTTGGGCGCCGGCTCTTCGACTATCACCCGGCCTTTGATCGCAAATCTGATAAGATTGACCGCGAGTCGACGGCCATCTCCCGATGCAGCGACGGTGTTATGCGCATCTGACTCGATCCTCAACCGATTCGCCCCCGGTTCCAATC
>CAKZMS010000408.1 GCA_937128785.1 uncultured Opitutaceae bacterium
CGCGCTCAGGGCACGGATTTCGGCCGGGATCCCCAGTTCGGCACAAATATCGAGGACCGACTGGCGGGTAATGCCTTCCAGTGACCCACGATCCGGCGAGACCACGGTGCCGTCGATGATGGCGAAGACGTTGAAGCCCGGCCCCTCGGTGACATAGCCGTCCAGGTCCAGCAGTACGGCCGTATCCGCGCCTGCGTCGTCGGCCTCGAACTGGGCCCGGATCAGGTCACCCCAGTGATAGTTCTTGATCGTCGGATCGACCGAGGCGGACGGGATGCGCGGCGTCTTCGCAATGATCAGGTGCGCGCCGCGTTCCTGTACGTCGGGTTTGATGACGTCGACCCAGGGAATGGCATAGCCGATGAAGACCAGCGCCGAACTCGCGTTGTCCAACCAGGTTCGATGTCGGACTGCTTTGAGCACCCCCAACGGCACACAGACTCCGTAGACGAGAATCGAGGTGATCACGCCGTAAAACAGGGAAACCGGCAGGCGCTCGGCAATGATGGTGGAGACCGGCTCGTTGTAGCGGTAGGAGGTTCCCAAGTCGCCTTTTACAAGATTGCCGAGCCAGATAACGTAGGCCTGTAGCGCCGGCTTATCGAAGCCGTAGTATTCCTTCAGCTGTTCCATTTGCTCTTCGGAGATGGCGCCGCTGCCCGCCCCGCTGGTTTGTGCCCCCCCATCGCCGGACATCTGGGCCTCCATCATCGCGCGCTCAATGGGCCCCCCGGGCACGACGCGCGTGATCAAGAACACGATCAGCGTGATCCCAATTAAAGTTGGGGGAATGAGAAGGAAGCGTCTAAGAAAATAGTCCCGCATGCGAAACACACACGGCCGACCGTGCTTAAAGGAAACTGCCTAGTTACCTGCCCCGCGAACGCAAGCCATGCCCGAGTAAAACCGCCCCGAGTGGTTGAAATTAGTGGCATTAAGGCCGTTAACCCGCAGGCGGCGTTGCAAGACGGTGTCAGAAACCCGTCCCGAGACCCCCATTCCCGAGACCAGAGGACACTCGGGAGCCCAATGTTCGTAATACGAACAAATGGATTGGGGTGGGGTTCCTCACTCATACACGAGCGACTTTGACTTTCGCAGGTTTGATCGGGAGCGTGGAGTCTACGTTCCCCCCCCCCAATTACTGCCATGTCGAAAAAACGCGTTCTCATTACTGGTGGAGCCGGCAAAGCCGGTCACTGGATTCTTCAACACTTTATCGAGCAAGGCTACGAGGTCACCAACGTCGATACGCGCCCCCCGGCGCCCGAGTTGGACTGTCACCACTTGACGGCCGACCTCACCGATCTTGGCGAAACCATCGATGCCCTCGGACCTCACTCGACGGGCAATCGGGCTCCCTACGATGGAGTGGTGCACATGGCGGCCATCCCGCGTCCGCAGATGCACGCCAACCAAGAGGTGTGGCGGGTGAATACCAACACGACCTACAACGTGCTCGAGGCGTGTGGACTGTTGGGGATTCCCAAGGCGGTCATCGCCTCATCGGAATCGTCCTATGGTATTTGTTTTGCCGACGAGTTTTTTGAACCGAACTACCTGCCGGTCGATGAGGCGCACCCACAACTTCCCGCGGATACCTATGGTCTGACCAAGGTGGTCAACGAGGCGACAGCCGCGATGTTCCACCGCCGTGATGGCACGCAGATTCTGTCGTATCGCCTCGGCAATGTGGTGTGCCCTGAGGACTACGCGAACATCAAGGCCCGCTCGGCCGAGCATCCGGAAGAACGCCTGCGTATACTCTGGTCCTACATCGACTCCCGGGATCTGGCGCAGGCCTGTCGACTCGGCATCAAAGGAGACAACCTTGGCTGTGAGCCCGTGATCATCGCGTCCGATGACTCCTCCTCGGTGCTGTCATCGCAGGAGCTCATCAAACGATTCCTTCCGGGCGTGAAAGACCTGCGCGCCGACTTCTCGGAACGGCGTTCCCTCATCTCCAACCAGCGAGCCAAAGACCTGCTGGGCTGGAAACAGGAGCACTTTTTCTAGGAGGTAGCGCCGTGCTTTAGCCGGCGTTTCACAGTGCCGGCTGAAGCACGGCACTACGTTGGGACGACGCTAAGGTATCTCAGCTCAGGATGTCTTTCAGGCTGTCTAGGTCCATGACCTTGCTCAGGCTTTCTTCCTGCACGACCGAGGCGGCGAGGGCGGCCTTCTCGTGCTGCAATGCACGGATCTTTTCCTCGACCGAACCCGCAGAAATGAAGCGGTAGGCGATCACGGGTTTGGTTTGGCCGATGCGATGGATGCGATCGATGGCCTGTGCCTCCGCCGCGGGATTCCACCACGGATCGTAGAGAATGGCATAGCTCGCCGCCGTCAGATTGAGTCCGAACCCGGCCGCCTTCAGAGAAAGCAGAAACACCGTTTTGCGGGGATCCTTCTGGAACGTATCGACGAGTTCCGCGCGGTTCTCGGTCGATCCGGTGAGCATAAGGTGGCCGATCTCTCGCTCGACCAGGCGATCCCGGATGATGTTCAACATCTGCACGAACTGGCTGAACACGAGGACCTGATGGCCTTCTTCGGCCAACTCCTCTACGCGCTCGAGCAAGGCATCGAGTTTGGCGCTGGGGATCTCGGCGTGAGCCGGATCGACGAGGGCAGGGTGACAACAGATCTGGCGCAGGCGCAGCAGGCTGGCCAATACGTGGAATCGGACTTTGCCGAGTTCCTTAGCGGTGGAGACCCCGAGCAGTTCGGCGCGGGCGCGTTTCATCTCGGCGTCGTAGAGCGCCCGTTGTTCGCCCTCGAGATCGATGATCACGTCGTCCTCGCTTCGCTTCGGCAGGTCGGGTGCAGCTTGGGCCTTGGTGCGGCGCAGCAGAAAGTGTTTTACGCGGCGATGGAGCCGTTGCAGTCCTTCGCTCCTGGCATCGCTATACTGTTTGCGAAAATTGACCTGATCGCCGAGTAGGCCCGGCTGGGCGAAGGCAAATAAGCTCCACAGATCGGTCAGACGGTTCTCAATCGGCGTGCCGGTCAGCACTGCTCGGTGGCGGGACGGCAGGGAGCGCGCCGCCAAGGCGACCTGACTCTTCGGGTTCTTGATGACCTGGCCCTCATCGCGCACCACGACGTCCCAGGTGACGCTGCGGAATCGCTCGGCGTGACGGCGCAGTTGCGTGTAGTTGGCCACCAGAATGTCCGGATGCTTCCGTTTGGTATCGAGTCGACCGCTGTCCGAGGTGAACGCGGTCGTGGTCAGACCGGGAGTGAAGCGGGCGGTTTCGCTGATCCAGCCGTGAGTGACACTTTTCGGGCAAACGACCAAGGCACGGAAGGGTTCAGCCTTGGCTTTGGGTTTCGGTTTGGTCGCCGCTTTCTCCTGCCGCAGGTGGAGTATCCAGGCCAATGTCTGCACGGTCTTACCGAGCCCCATGTCGTCGGCCAGAATTCCGCCAACACCTTGGGCGGAGAGGTGGGCCATAAAATGGTATCCGTCGATCTGATACGGTCGCAGATTCACTTTCAGGCCCTCCGGCAGAGCCGGCGGTTCGACCGCCGCAATCTGGGCGGCGCGACTGCGGAGGCGTTCGACCATCATCTCGTCCCGGGCAGCCAGGCGGTTGGCCTCCAGGGCGAGTTGCAACGTGTGGAAGCGATGCTTCACCGGGGCGCCACTTTCGAGCACATCGTCGACGCCCAAGCCAAGCCGACTCAGTGCTTCCGAGGTCTCCTCGTCGACCGCGGCTTCAGCGTTAACGCGGCGCCAGCCGTGCTTGGGCAGGTGTACCCATTTGCCCCGCGCTTTCAGCAGCAGTTTGATCTCCTCGGTCGTGAGATTTGTGTCCTCGACCTTGAGTCCCACGGTCAGGTCGAACCAGTCCTTTTCTGAATCGGAGACCGCGTCGAGATCGACTTCGATGCGCGCGTTGAGCGGCGCGTCGAGGAGGCTGGCCAGTTCCGGCGAAAGTTCGGTGTGGATGTGGGGCGAGAGCCCGGCGTGCCAGTGGAGGAAGTTTTCGGCAAACTCATCGTCGACCGGACGGATCCAGGCGTCGGCCCAGCCGTCCCACATCAGGCGGAAGCCGGTGAAGCTCTCGCTCGCCTCGCGAGCATGGGTGAATTCGAACTCGAGCGCGGGCTTGCCGACCTCGCGCTGCGGCGGTTCGCCGGACTTGGTCCATTGCCAGCCGATGGCTTCGCCGGTCCATTGTTTTTCGCACGGGGGGAGGGTGGAGACCGCGGTCAGTTGGGCATGCAGTTCGCGGTGCTCGCCGTCGAATCCGGCGGTTAGCCAGCATTTGAGGCGGGGTTTGAGTTCCACGATTTTCAGCTCCGCGGCGATGCCGTCGGGCAACCGCAGACCCACTTTGCGGAGCCGAGGGAGCAGGCGGCCATCACTCAACGCGGCCACGGGCAGTTGCGGCGCAGGCGAGGATGGCGGGCCGCGCCAGAGGTGGTCTTCGAAAAGGTAGAGAGGTTGAGGCTTGGAGCTTACCAGGACGGCATCGTCGGCGGGCCGACCGTCGGGCGTGACCACGTGCAAATCGAGATGATCGCTCGTATCGGTCGCCACCGTTGCTTCGGGCACGAGCGGCTCTGGCTCAATTTGGAGGGGGCTGCCGTCCGGCATCGCCATGGCCGGTAGGGCGGATGTGGTGCGAAGGAGTTCGGCGACGGCCTCGGGAGGAAGGGGTCTTCGGGCGGTGAGGCCGGTGGGCAACAGGCGGGTTTCCGCTGCGATGGCGGCGGCCAGACTGGCCTCGGCGGGCGGCAGTTTTTCCAAGTCGGCGGGGCGCAGCTTGGCAAGGTCGTTGAGCCAGCGCTGGGCGGGAGCCTTCCAGCGGGATTGGCCGCGACGTTGGACTTCGATTAACCAGTTGCCGGCGTGGTCGAGGCGCAGGCGCAAACTGCCGACATCGGCGAAGAGCGGATGCGGTGTATCAGTCGGAAGATCTTCCGCGGGTGGCAGCACGCGCAACCAGCGGGCGAGTTCCTTTTCCAGCGCATGTTCGTCGGACGAAGTGACTTTCTGCGTGGTGGTGGCCTCCATCCGGTGCGGAATGGTGCGCGGATCGCGGCGCCCATCCGGCGCGCCGGTTTCGACCGCATTGATCCAAGCGTAGCCGGAGGCGTAGGCGTGCTTGCAGTCCTGCTTGTCGGGGCAGGAGCACTGGAATGTCCATTTGCCGCGGGTGAAGAACCAGGTGAGGTCGTAGCTGGCGTTACCAATCACTTCAGCTTTCACTAGGTGATCCGCCTCGGACCAAACTGAAGCGACGGCGCCGGCCTTGAGATAGTCGCGACCCCGTTCCTGGGCGCGCTCGCCAAAAGCGTCCAGTCGCTGGATCAGCGCTTGGATGGCCTCGGGGGTGCGCACTTCGCGCACCGCAGTGGCTCGATAACGGGGAGGCACTAGGCGGAGACCCTTGAGCCCGACCCGAGTCGGATGGCAGCGAAGCCGACTTCAGCAAAGACGGTCAGAATGGATGTGCGGAGGAAGTGCAATCCTTCCGCCTGTCACAGTTTGTCACTCACCGCAAGGTATTGCGGATAAACCCATCCCACTGCAGGTCCACCCGAGCCCAATGTTCTTATTACGAACATTAAGTGCTCGAACTGCGGGAGCCCAGGCTGGTTGGTGTTGGACTGGATTTGGGTTTGAGCGGAGGCTTGATTTTCATCGATTGGTCCTCAAATAATCATCAAATGAAATACATAAAAGATGAGAATAACTATAGAAATTGAGGAAAATAAGCTGGATGAGGTCCTCGCCGCGACGGGAGAGCGTAAGAAATCTCCCGCGGTCGCGGTCGCGCTGGATGAGTTTTTGGAAAACCGCCGTCGCCAGGCGTTTCTTGATCGAGTGATGGCTGGCAAAACCGATTACCAAGCGACTAACGAAGAGGTCGAAGCGTTGTCTAAACTGGATTGATGCGGACGCTGATTGATACCTCGGCGTGGATCGAATTCCTGCGGCGGAATGGAGACGTGCAACTCAAGTCTCAGGTAGCCGACCTTATCGGTTCAGGGCGGGCAGCCTACACGTGTCCCGTACGATTCGAACTATATGCCGGCGCGCGCGGACCCGAGCAACGCATGTTAGACGAAGCTCTGAGTTTCGCCGGGCGATTGGTAGTGAGTTCGGAGTTGTGGGACAAAGCTGCAGCGCATGCCGCGGCGCTGCGCGCGATGGGTATCACCGTGCCCGCCTCTGACTTGCTCATCGCCACGGTTGCAGTCGAAAACCACACGTCGCTTTTAGCCCGCGATGATCATTTCGGTATGATCCGCCAAGGGGTCATGCCGGGGCTGCAGCTGACTTAGGCTCGCCGTTAAAGCTGGATAAAGTATCACGCCATCATGGCATGGCGAATCGACGAAGCGGTGGTGCGGGGAGAGATTGATAACCGAACCAAAGGTCGCGTGGTCGGTCGGATCTGGTTCGTGGGGAGCGAGGACCCCGTGCAACTCGACCTGGAAGGCAATGCTTGGCGTGACGTCGCCGGTAGAGTGCTTAAGTTTGAAAACCCCGACGCCAAGACGATGGACCTGTCCGGTTTGTCTCCGACTCAGTCCGGTGTCGTGGGAGACATCACGGCATCGCGCAAGGTCAAGGTGCCGGAGATCCCGATGGATCAGATTGGCGAATACTACGCGGCCAAAAAACCATGGCCTTGGCATTGGGGCAACAGCCTCTACTTCGAGTGGTTCAGCCTGCGCAATGGCCGGGTGGTGATTGAGTCATCGAGTTTTGAACTGACGATGTACGATGAGTCGACTTGGGAGATGTCGGAAGACGAGGAAGTGGCGCAACGCGCGACCAACGGCGAAGCGCTGACCGGTTTTATGCAAAGGATGGTGGATGCTTTGGACGAAGGGGCGGGCCAGTCGGACTCGTTCGATGTCACCCCAGCGGAGTGGTCCGAAGACAAACCCTCAGTTCACATCATCGACCTTCCGGGTCTACAAGCTGCCGAACGCTTCGACGAGATGGACACACAGCGAGCGTTTGCCCTGCTCAAAGAGCAACTCAGCCAGGCAGACGTTGGCGTGATGGTGATGGCGTATCCTCCGCGGCAATTGGACTTGGAAGGCACGCTGATCGAGCAGCTACAACAGGAATTGCAAGGGGATTTTCTGCGTTCCCTGCAAGCCAAACGTGAGGAGAGAAAGTTTCCTCTGCTTGTGGTCGCCAATCAAATCGACAAGGCCGACCCCATCGAAGAGTGGGCCCCGGACAGCCTCAACCTCGACTCTCCGACCACCACCAAAGAACAAAACATCGCCGAGTGGTTGCAGCATCTCAAAGCCACGCTCCCTGCACAGCC
>CAKZMS010000409.1 GCA_937128785.1 uncultured Opitutaceae bacterium
CATCGTCACCGTAAGCGCCCCGTTGATACGTGTGCCGGTGACCAGTCAGGATCAGGTCAATGTCGTGTTGTTTTAACAACGTGAGCATCTCGTCTCGACGCACACGATGGGCGGGGTGTTCCCAACCTCCCACAAAAGAATACAGCGGATGGTGCATGGTGACGATTTTCCAACGCGCATCGGACTCCTCCAGCTGCCGGCCCAACCACGCCACTTGTTCCGGGAAATGATTGCCCGAAGAATCCAAAACAAAGACATGGAGGTCGCGGGTGTAGCGCACATCGTAGACGGTCTCATGAAGATCGACCGGAAGCTCATCCACCACCGGCAGCACGAACTGAGGCCGCCACATGGGACTGACCCCCTTATCCGTCATGAGGAAGAGCTTTGAATCCTCAATGTCGGGATCGGTCGCCTTGGCGTAGTTCACGTAATCGTGGTTACCCGCTACCGGAATGGCGGGAATCACCGCATGGGTGCGACCCAGGGCGGTAAACCACTCGGCCCATTCGCGGTCATACATCGCCGTGTTGACCAGGTCACCGCCGTGAATCGCAAACCGTGCCTCCGGCGCAACCCGCGCCGCCGTATCAAAGATGCGCGTGATATGAGACCGAATCGCCGTCTGCGCATCGCCAAAAAAGATGAACTGTAACGGGCCAGCTGCTGGTGCCGTGCGGAGTTGGCGCCAGGGACTCCATTTTCCCGGGGCGCCGCGCACCCGGTAAGCATAGAGAGTATCCGGCTCCAATCCTCGGAAGGTAACTTCATGAAAATGCACGGGTTCCAATGCCGCGTTTTGCAGGACCGGAATCACATGCCCCCGGTGGTGCATTGCATCGAGCTCCAGTGATGTGTTCACGGCATTGACGGTTTCCGCCGCCAGATCGAACCGCGCATCCGATGAAGCCGGCACGATTTGCGCGAGGGCCGCGGCAACCGACCGATCCGTGCGCCACGCCACCGCGAAGGATTCGGCGGGTTCGGCTGTAGTCGTCGTGATGATTCGATCCGGCCATGCCGTAGGCTTTTGCCAGGGCGGCAGCTCGTGGGCCGAGGTTAGGCCAGCAGTCACCAGCGCGATGAAACACCAAATAGATTTCATGAGTATTTGAGTCTGGAGCCCATCATTCACTTTCGCCAGCGCCTTAGCGTCGCTCCCGGTGAAGATCTTGTGCCGAAGCCTCCCCGTCAGGCGTAGGCCTCGTTGGGATGGACGACGTGCTCGTAGGGCGCGGCGGGCGGCGCATCGACGAACTGCGGGGCGGCTTCACCGACGTCGACCATGCGCCGCGTGAGTCGCTCGCGCATGACGCGCACAACTTCGGCATGCGAGGTGTAGCCGATGAGGTTGGTCAGCTCCCATGGATCCGCTTTCAGGTCGTAAAGGCAGTCGTCGATGTAAGTCTCGGAGTCGGGTTGGGAGATCGGATCGCCGTTGTCGTCCACGTCGGGGCAGCGGACGGAATATTTCCAGCGTTCAGTGCGCACTGCGCGACCGGTCTGACTTTCACTGATCTGCACAAACACCTCTTCCGGCCACTCCGTCCGCGAATCGCGCAAGAGGGGGACGATGGATTGTCCCTCCATGGTTTCGGGCACGGCGATGCCGGCGGCGTGCAAGAGCGTGGGCGGAAGGTCGACCAAGCTGACCAACTTTTTGATTCGACCACCGCCCTCAAAACCCGGTCCGGTAATCGCCGTGGGCACGCGAATCGAGGCATCGTGGCAGGAGCGTTTGTATTCGGCGTTGCGGGTTTTGAAATGGTTCCCGTGATCGGAGCTGAACAACACGATGGTGTCATCGGTGAGCCCGAGGCTTTCGATGGCATCAAGCATGCGGCCAAAGGATTCATCGAGTCGTTTCACCATCCCGCAATAGCCCGGCCAGTGCTGCACTGCCGTCCCGGTGCCGCCGCGTAAATCGGGCGGGATCTTGGCCGTGGCCTGCTCGGTTTCGTAGCCTTTCGGTGCCGGATAGTCGTCGCGCGAGTTTTGATGGTGCGGCTCGAGATGGGAGACGAAGAGGAAAAAGGGTTGTTCGGTCTTGGAGCGTTCGTGGATGTGGCGAATCGCTGCATCGGTCACGGCGTCCACCCGATAACCGGGCAGTTGATGCTCCACACCATCCTGATCCCACAGCCGGGTATCGAAAGCATCGGAAACGAACTCCAGCAAGTTCGCGCCAAGCCAGCTTTGATAGCCACCCTGCAGGTGCTTGGGCACGGCGCCGTGATGTTCGGTGGAAGCGAGGTGCCATTTGCCGATGTAGCCCGTGTGATAGCCGGCATCGTTGAAGTAGTTGGCAAGCGTTGGAAGCTCCTGATGCGGCTCGTAGCCATTGCGCCATACCCCGGTCTGGGTCGCATACTTGCCGGTCTGCAGGCAGGCGCGGGCGGGAGCGCATACGGGTTGGCAGGTGAAGCTTTTGGCGATGTGAGTGCCGTCCTGAGCGATGCGGTCAAAGTTCGGCGTGAGCCCGAGCGTGCAACCATGCACGCCGGTGGTGTCATGCCGTTGTTGATCCGTCAAAAAGACGATCACGTTGGGCTGTTTGCTGGAAACCATGGAAAAGGAAACGGGGAGTCAGGCGGGAAGGATTCTACCAACGGATCTTGGTCGGAAAGTATTCCGCGATCAGCTCCTCATAGAACGGGCGCAACTCCTCCTCCTTGGGCGCACCATGGCTCTTGGTGTAGAGGTCATACTCGTTGAACTTGAGCACCCAGGGCAGCATGGCGCGGTCATGGTCGTTGGCCAATTCGGTGTAAGCGCCTTCGCGATGCCACGGGTAGAAACTGTGGTAACGCAACATGGCCAGACCCTCCTCCGGCAGGTAGTCCTTGCAGACTTGGTAAATGTATTCGTCGTGACCAAACGACATGGTCACCGAATCAAATCCGCACCCGGGTTCATAAATGCCGCAGTCGGCCTGGTACGTCTCGACCTGCGAGTCGGGGTTGTTCGCGAAAAACTCCGGAAATACGTTCTTCTCCGAGAAACGGCAGCCGACTGGAAAGGTATCGCCGACGACCGCCCATTGCGGTTCACCCCACAGGCAGAGGACCTTGCCCAAATCATGCATCAGGCCGGTGAGAATCATCCAACGCGGATGGCCGTCTCGACGGATCCCCTCGGCAGTCTGCAGCAAATGCTCGGCCTGCGACAGGTCGGTGTCGGGATCGGAATCATCGATCAACTGGTTGAGGTATTGCAGCGCCTCCCAGACGCCCATCTCCATCCGGTTGAGACCGAGATACTCCTGTTCCTTGGCGCGCACGAAAGCGAGGGTCTGGCCTTCATGATTGAGCCGATAAAACTCCCGCACGGAATCGCGGGCATTGGCCTCATAGTCACGAAATTCTTCCTTCGTTTTGTCGGGATCGGTCCCCACCGAAGGGACTTTGCGGTCCTTGGCTGCCGGCTCCGGATAGCGTTCCTTCAAAAAATCTTCCCACTCATCCAAGCTTTCGAGCGGAGTCGTGGAGCGGGTGTGCAATTCTTCAGACATGGCAGAAGGGGCTAAAAAATGGGGGCTGAGAAAAGGGGAAACGGGGTTCGGACTACGGACGCACAAAGTGGTTCGTGGACCGATTCGATACCAGCAGTTGAGGATCAGTCGGCCCCTGTCAGTGGCCGAGTCATGTAAGCGTTACACAGATTTATTCTCGGGAATGTCACCGTGATGACCTTGCAAATTCAGCCGATCGGGCGCCTTGCTGTTTGCCCAGAATGTAACGATAACATTTCTACCCCATGCCCGACCCCAAACGTATCAACATTCAGGCCATCGCCGACAAAGTCGGTGTTTCCAAGGCCACGGTCAGCCGGGCCCTGCGCGACTTGCCCGGCCACAAAGCGGAGACCAAGGAGAAGATCATCGCCGCCGCCAAGGAGCTGGGCTACGAGTCGCACCCCATCATGTCGGCCGTGATGTCGAGTGTGCGATTCAAGCGCACGTCGTTGATCTCACCCGTGATCGCGGAAATCCACTGCCAACCGTGGGACTACGACCGCGAGGGTAATCCGGATTCCCTGCGCCGCAGTATCCACCGACAGGCCGAGGCATTGGGGTTTCGGGTGGAAGAATTCAGTTGGTATGAGCCCGGCATGAAGCCACGGCGGCTCTTGGATATCATCCGCGCCCGCGGCATCAAAGCCGTCATCTTCGAGCATTTCATGGAACGCGAGGTCGACCTGTCTGATTTGGACTTGGAGGGGCTCGCCATGGCCTCCATCGGCGGTGCGCTCCTCAACCCCAAACTGCACCGGGTGGAAGTGAACCACTACGGCAATATGATCAAACTGATCAAAAAACTGCAGGCTCGCGGCTACCGTCGCTTCGGGGTGGTGATTCCCAAGATTTTCGAGCAGTCCTCCGACTTTAAACGCAGCGCCGCGCTGCACTCGGAGGATCTCAACATCGCGCCCCAAGACCTGATCCCGATTTTCTTCCGCCACGGCACCTACAGTCAGCGGGACATGGACGACTTCGCGAAGTGGCTCAAAAAGTATCAGCCCGACTGCGTGCTGGGCGTCGGTAAAGACATTCCGGAGAAGCTCGATGAATTGGGCTATGCTCAACCCGAAAAGGTTGGCTACGCGCATCTCGGCTGGCACTCCACCTACGAGGGTTTTGCCGGCATGAGCCCGAAGTGGAACGGAGCGGGCAAGGTCGCGGTAAACCTCGTCGTCGATCAACTGACCCGGAACGAATCCGGCGTGCCCGAAGATCCGATGTGGATTTTGGTTGAAGGTGAGTGGGTGGATGGAAGGTCCGCGCAACCGGTTGAAAAGAAATCGCGAAAACCGAAAGCCACGCCGAAGTCCCGCAAGAAGGCCAAAGCCGGCAAGCGGTAGGCCAGCAGGATGCGGTTTCTACAGAAGGAAACGAAGGCAACAAAGAAGACCTGCATGCCCTCTGCTAAAAAGTATACAGCCTTCCTCTGCTCACTGCGGTAAAATCTGCTCTGCCGCAGAGGACCTTCGTTCTCTTCGTTACCTTCTGTGAAAATAGATACGGTTAGCTGGTTTCTCTGCTTAGCTCTGCTCCCCCCTGTGAAAACAAACTCGACCTACCGGTAATCCGCGCCTGCCGCGCTGCGGCGGGTCGACTCACGCCAGGCCTCGAGATGCAGCCGCATCGCCCGTACCCGTTGGGGATACTCCAGCGCAAAGTCCCGCGTCTCGGTCGGATCCTCGACGACGTTATACAACCGATAGGTTTCACCCAAGTCGTCGGAGTAGAGTTTCCATTCGTTGTCGATCAATGAGAGCTGCTTCACGAACTCATAGGGAATCACCTTGGGTCGATGCGTCTTACCCGATCGCAACAGTGAAAGCGCATCCGTGCCGTCGATCGGCATGACGCCAGCATCCGTGCCCTGCCCTTCCAAAAGATTCACCATGGATGGCAACACATCGGTGGTCACAAACGGCAGGGCCGACTCTTTCAGATCACCCAGTCCGTTCGGCCAACTGACGATGCCGGGCACCCGCACACCGCCTTCGAGGATGAACCGTTTGCGTCCACGAAACGGTCCCGCTGATCCGGCGGCTGGTTGATCGTCGGAGTGGTCAATCGTTTCCGGACCATTGTCGGAACCAAAAATCAGAATCGTATTCTCCCACTGGCCCAGCGCCTCAAGACGCTCACGCAACCGACCGACCTGTTCGTCCATCGCCGTGATGCTGCCGTAGTAGTGCTGCTCAAACGGGGTCAGGTCGGAATAGAGCGACGTATACTCCTCTCCCGCCACGACCGGAAGGTGCGGGGTGTGAAACCAAACCATCGCAAGAAACGGTTGCTCGTTTTCGACGGCGTCGTCGATGAACGGAATTACCCGATCCATGATCACGCGGGAATTTGCGCCGTTGAGATTCTCGGTCGCGACTTGGTCGGGGCCCGTCCAGTAATAGGTGCCGTAAGCCGTCCAGTCCGCCGGATCTGCGTCGGGCGTTTTTGGAGCCCAATACGTTTTGGGCGCGTCGATTGGCCGGATCATTGGATCCCAGGTCGGCACCTTCGACTCGGTGACAAAACTCACATCAAACCCATGATCCCACGGCGGCGCGTAGTGCCCCACTCCGTGCGGCTTCCCTCCGCGGTTCGCATCGAGTCGGGTCTCCGTCAGCGTGCCCAAATGCCACTTACCAAAGTGCCCGGTGGTATAGCCGTGGTCCTGCAGGAACTCGCCCAGGGAACGCTCCTCGAATTTGAGGTGTCCGTTGTTGGCTCGCGGGATGCCGAAGCGATGCCCGTTGCGGCCCGTCATGGCGCTGGCGCGGGTCGGCGAACATGAGGCCGCCTGCGCGTAAAACCGCTCCATGCGCACGCCATCCGCCGCGATGCGATCCAGGGCCGGGGTTTTGACAAACGTGTTGCCGTTGAAGCCCACGTCGCCCCAACCGAGATCGTCGGCCAGGATGTAGATCAAGTTGGGTTTGTCAGGGTTCGCCGCCGACAGGGTCGCGGCAAAACTCAATCCCAGCAAAAGAAGGCGTAAGGGGGTCATCATCGGGAGGCTTCCACCTTATCAAACTCCGCGATCACTTTGGCGAGCGTCCCGTGCACGGCAACTGCCGCCGCGTCCAACGCTTCAAGCGCCAGCGGCAGGGCTTCGTCGACATCGCGGCTGAGGTCGTAAAAGCGACCATCGCGATAGAGTTTATAGCGGGCAGTCCTCGCGAACACGGTCACGTCGAGATCCCGCGCCTCCAGTTCGCCATCCTTGCCCTGGCCATACCAGCAATACGACCACTTGCGCGGCGACGAGATCTCGCCACGCAATACCGGCAGTAAGTCGAACCCATCGAATACACGGTCTGGCGCGGGCTCGTAACCGGCAGCGGCATGCAGTGTCGGCAACACATCGGAACAGTCCACGAGGTCAGGAGAAACCAGTCCCGCCACCGCCGACTCGGGCCAGGACACGATGAACGGCACATGGGTGCCGCCGTTCGTGGTGTATGATTTGCCGCCCTGCACCACCCGGCCGTCGGTCATGCGCGAGGTGATGGCGGAGTGCGTTCCGTTGTCGCCGAGGAACACGATCAAGGTGTTCTCGCGTTCACCCGAGGCTTCGAGCTGTTGGACGACGCGTCCGACCATCAGATCCAGATACTCGACCATGTCCTTAAAGTAGGCGGGATCCTGTTCTCGGGGATCGGGTTCACCCGCACTCAGCGGAGTCGGCACAAACGGCGAATGCGGCAGGATCATCGGATAATAGACGAAGAACGGCGCGTCGTCCGGAGCCTTGCGTTCGATGAAATCGAGCACGAAGTCGTTGACCACTTCCGGACCATACTCGCCCGGTTGGCCGGGGCGAATCTCGCCATTGACGATGAGGTCGCCGACCTCACCGTAGCGCCAACTTTTCTCTTCGAGCCACCACAGACAGTATTCGTCAAAACCGAAATGGTCGATGAGCGTCCGGTCGCGCCCCAGCTGCCACTTACCCGCGATGGCGGTGTAGTAACCGGCATCGCGCAGGTCGTTGCCAAAGGTGCGTTCGGTGGTACGCAATTCGGCAAACTTGGTGTAGTTCCGCACGTTATATTGGCCGGTCATGATCTGCACCCGGGTAGGCGTGCACAGCGGCTGCGAGTGGAACTGGGTGAAACGCACGCCGGACCGCGCCAGCGCATCGAGATGCGGCGTGGCATAGTCGGCACTCCCGTAGCCCGACAACGCTTCCTGCCCGATATCATCGGCCATGATCAGGATAATATTGGGGCGGTCCGCCGCAAACATCGCGCCGGCAAAGCAGGCGACCAACACCCCATAGAAACCAAACTTTGAGAAGGAGGGGCGCAGAGACATCATGATGAGCAAAGTCGGATTCTATTCGGCCGCGAGCCAACTTGGCTTGGTTTCGGCATCAATCGAGAGTGCCTCCAAGGGGATGGGGCTACGGGTGCCGTCGGGTCGGGTATACTCCAGGCCGAGAAAATAACCCTGCCGGCCCTGGAAAAACTGGAGTTCAATCGCATGCCGCCCCGGCTTCAAACGGACCGCGCCCGTCATCTCGCGGCGGGGATGCTTGCGGGCGTCATCCACGACGGGACTACCATCGATCAGCAGCCGAGCCCCATCAAGTGACTCGACATGGAATTCGTGAATACCATCCCCCTCGATCGTGAGCCACCCGTGAAAAACCAAGGCGAAGTTATTCTCGACCCGGGTCACCGCCGGGGCATCGAAATCATCCACGCGCTGCACATAGGTCGGCTGCACATGAGCAAAATCAGGCATCTCCCGGAGGTTCCTCGTGGATTGGCCCAGTTCGTAATAAT
>CAKZMS010000410.1 GCA_937128785.1 uncultured Opitutaceae bacterium
CAAATTGAATAAGAGGTGGCTCTTGGTGAAAATCGGGGTCTCCGGGGAGTTGACGTATTTAGCGTCTTTGGCGGGATCTGAATCCGGCGTGAGATCGGTCTGACGGGCGGTGAAGGCAACGACCCGGCCTTGATGATCCCGGATGGGAATCATCAGGCGGCCGCGAAACCGATGCCGCAGCGAGCGCAGCGTGATCGCGGCATCGTCGTAGATGAAGAACAGGCCGCATTGGCGCAGCGCGGCTTCCGAGAACTTCTTTTCCAGGAGCAATGCACCGAGCCCGCTGCCCTCCGCGTCGGCGGCGCCGATCTTAAATTCCTCGGCGAGCTCCAAGGGGAAACGGCGATCGTTTTCCCAGTAGTTGCGCATCCAGTTGCCGGTGGAGGAATCACTCTGGAAGGACTCCCAGTAGTGTTGCGCGGCGGCCTCGTGCAGCTCGAACAACTCCTGGCGCAGGGAACGTTCCTCGCGGGTCGGGCCGGACCCCGCCTCGTATTCGATGGGGCCATGGAACCGCTGGCCGAGAGCCTCCACGGTTTCGACGAAGTTAAGTCCCTCGGTCTCACGCACAAAGGTGATGAGGTCCCCGGATTTGCCACACCCGAAGCACTTGTAGACCCCCATATCAGGATTCACGTGAAACGACGGGGACTTCTCCTGATGGAAGGGGCACAAGCCCTTGAACCGTGATCCCGCCTTCTTGAGCGTCACACTCCGCGAAATCACATCGACGATATTCACCCGGGCGCGGAGTTCGCGGACGCAGGAGGGTTTGACAAGGGGCATGCTGGAAAAATTAAAGGACCGACGCGGGAGGTTGGACATTTGTCCCGGCCTGTGCTCTGTCAAGTTTCGCGCCGATTGGAGGGAACGTTCCTGCGGTTTGGCGCGTCCCAGCCCCAATATGATTCGTCCATTCTCCCGCCTCATCGCTTTGACCACCCTTTTGTGGTGCCCGATTGCGGTGGCTCAGGACGAGGGGGCGATCCCCGAAGGCCCTCAATTGCCCAGCACGGTTTGGACGGGACATCTGTCGGAATTCGACCTCCCGGAGTATTCCCGCGAAGTCGAATCCCTGATTGGTCAGTTTGAAGAGGCCTTGGGGCAGCGACTCGTCCCGGGAGAAAAGGGCAAGGTGGGCCTCAAAATCTACAGTGACAGCGGGCCCGGCCTCGCCACGCCGATTCCCTTGGTGCAGGCGGTGATTAAGGCGCTCGAGGATCGGGGCTACGAAAAGGAGAATATCTTTCTGGTGGGGCTGAACACCCTGCGACTGCGGTTCACGGGTTTCCTGCCCTCGCTGATCACCGGTTACAGCCCGTTCGAAGGCCACCCGGTGTTTATTTTGGAGTCCGGCGAATTTTATGATCCGGGCTGGTTTTACGACAGCCCCCTGCCGTCCCGCTTCGATCCGGTGTTTTTGGCCAATCGCGGTGAAGACCAGACCGATCAGCTGGAGTCCAATCGCCGCAGTTTCTTGGCCACCCCCTTGTTTTTGGAGGCTGACTTTTGGATCAACCTGCCGGTCTACACCGATCACCCGACCTTGGGAGTAAATGGTGCTTTGGTGAATGCCACCCTGTGGAACGCCTCCAATACCGCCCGGTTCCTGCAAAGTCCTCGGAACGCACCGGCGGCAGTGGCGGAAATGAGCGCGATTCCCGAACTGCGCCAAACCTGGCTCTTCACCATCGCGAGTCTGCAGCAATACCAGTTCATCGGCGGGCCCTCCTACAACTCGCTGTACACGGTTTCCGATCAGGAGGTCTGGCTGAGTGCCGACCCCGTGGCGCTGGATACGTTGATGCTGGATAAGATCAACGCCCACCGGCAGCGCTGGGGCTTTCCCGTGATTGATGAGGAGATCCGGACGCTGGAGTTTGCCGAGGTGCTCAACGTCGGCAGCACGTCAAATTTGGATCAAAGAGTCGTCCGGGTGGACGGTTAGGCCGCAAATGGCGAATTTCACCTTGTCAGGGGCCGATCGCTGACCCCTGTATGGAGAAGTTCATGACGTCTGCCGCTTATCTACCGTTATTGATCCAAGCAGTTCTCGCCCTCGGGGTCGGACTCACGATCCTGTTGGTTAACCGCCTCGGGGCCCAGCGTGCGCGCCACAAAAGCCCCATCAAGGACACCGCCTACGAATGCGGCGTGAAGGGCGAAGGCATTGTGCACACCCGATTCTCGGTGAAGTTCTATGTGACCGCGATGCTCTTCCTGCTTTTCGACATCGAAGTGGTTTTTCTGATTCCGTGGACCTTCGTTTACCGCGATTTTCTCGCCAACAACATCTCGATCCTGTCGCCCATGATGTTCTTCCTTTTCGTGCTGGTGCTGGGTCTGGCCTATGAGGTGAAGAAGGGGGCCCTTGACTGGGAAAAGTAAGTCGGCCCCGTAACCCCTGACTAACCCCTCCCATGCGGCTCGAAAAACTCATCGCCCGAAGCCGCATCGTTGAACTGCGGGGCACAGACATGAAGTCGGTCCTGGGCGAGATGCTGGACGTGTGCGCCCAGCGCTTTTCGGATCTGAAGAAGGAGCCCCTGCTGCGCGGTCTGCTCGCCCGCGAGTCCACGATGACGACCTACCTCGGTCATGGGGTCTCCCTGCCGCACGTGCGGGCGAAACTCGGCCGGCGTTATTTAATGGCGATTGGTCGCAGCAAAGCCGGCGTGGTGTTGGACGGTGGCGCTGACGAGAAATCCAATCTGGTCATCATGCTGTTGGCGGATGAGCGTTCCCGCGACTATCTGCAGGTTCTAGCCTCGCTGGCCCGTTTGGTGAAGGAACCCGACATGGTGCGCAGCCTGATCGAGGCTGACGATGTGGATCAGCTCTACGAGCGCCTGTTGGCGGGATTGAGCGGGATGCAGGTTCGCCGGATTCCGACGAAGCAGAACAAGATCAATCGACTCATGGTTCGCGAAGCGGAACGCGTGGCCAAGGGGGCCGACTGTGATGCGATCGTCGTGATGGGGGATACGTTCACGGGCGGTATCGATGTCACGCGGTGGACGCCCAAGATGAAGTCGATTCTGGTGACCAACAACGCCCCGGACGGGTCTGACGTTTTCACCACGTTTGCCGAAGTGATTCAAGTGCGGTCCTTTTCGCCGCAACGCTTGGCTCAGGTGCGCAGTGCGATTCTCGTGGCCCTGACTCGAGGGATTATTTCCTTCACCGATCGGCTTTGCTGCATTGGTGGTGTGCTGGGCAGTAACCAGTTTGATACGGTGGGCGTGGTCGACGTGGAGCGGGAGTTTCAGACCCTGTTGACCGGTCAGTCCGACCTGTTGCCTGATGACGTGAAACCCGAGGTTTTCGAACGGGTCATCGCCGTCGCCACCGAACTCGGGATAGAAGGCCGCGAAGGCAAGCCGGTGGGATGTCTCTTTGTGGTGGGGGCCACGGCGGAGGTGGAGAAATACGTTAAGCCACTCGTGATGAATCCTTTTTATGGGTATAAGGACGAGGATCGGAACATCCTGAATCCGTTCATGGACGAGACGGTCAAAGAGTTTTCGACGATCGACGGCGCATTCGTGATCAAGGGGGATGGGGTGGTTTTATCGGCCGGCAGCCTGATTCAAGCCACGGATGCCGAGCACATGTTGCCCAGTGGTTTGGGCAGTCGGCACGCGGCGGCCGCGGCGATCACGAGGCAGAAGTCCTCCTGAGTTGTCAACTCCGGAGCCTTTGCCTCCCGGACACCCCGGCGGAAGAG
>CAKZMS010000411.1 GCA_937128785.1 uncultured Opitutaceae bacterium
CGCTGGCAGCGGCGCGATCTCTGAAGAGCAGATGGAGCAGCTCAAGGAATACTATGGTTTCGATAAGCCCGCCCTGCAGGCCTACGTGATCTGGCTGGGCAATCTCGTAAAGGGCGACCTGGGAACCTCCTACCGCTACAACGAGCCGGTCTCCACCATCATCGCGGAACGCCTGCCGGTCTCGCTGTTCTATGGCGTGATCACCTCGATTCTCGTCTACGGAGTCTGTGTGCCGTTGGGGGTCCTTAAAGCCGTCCGGCATCGGACCTGGCTGGACAATACCAGCTCAGCGCTGGTTTTTATCGGTTACGCCATTCCGGGCTACGCGTTGGGCGCGTTGCTGGTGGTCTATTTCTCCGCCCGACTGGGCTGGTTTCCGATGGGCGGTTTCCAAAGCCGGGACTTCGAAGACCTGTCAGCGTGGGGTCAGGTGCTGGACATCGCCCACCATGCCATCCTGCCCCTGATCTGCTACACCATCGGCAGTTTCGCCTTCGTGACGCTGCGGATGAAAAACCATCTCATGGACAATCTGGCGGCGGATTTTGTCCGCACCGCCATGGCCAAGGGGGTTTCCTTCCGGACCGCCGTCCTGAAGCATGCGCTGCGCAACTCCCTCATTCCGCTGGCGACCAACTTCGGCCAGAATCTGAGCGTGTTGGTCACGGGCTCGTTCCTCATCGAGTTCATTTTCGACATCAACGGCATGGGCCTGCTCGGCTACACCTCCGTGGTCGATCGGGACTACCCCACCGTCATGGGGGTGCTGATCATCTCCTCCATCATCATCCTGCTGGGTAACATTCTGGCCGATATCCTGGTCGCGCTGGTCGATCCGCGCGTGCGCTTCAAGTGACCTTAATTTTGCCATGTCGCTGAAGCCTCGATTGTCCCTCGATCCCCTGACCCGCAAGAAACTGCGGCGCTTCCGGTCGATTCGGCGGGGTTACGTTTCGTTCCTCATTCTGACCGCCGCGATTCTGTTGTCGTGTGTGGCCGAGCTGCTCGTGAACAACCGCGCTTTGATCGTCAAATACGACGGAGAGCTGTTTTTCCCGACCTACGGCTCGATCCATACCGGCCGCGATTTTGGCTTGGAATACGACTACGAGGTCAATTACCGCGAGCTGAACGCCGCGTTTGAAGCGGACCCCGATTCGGGCAACTGGGTGATGCTTCCCCTCGTGCCTTATGATCCGCTGGAGAATTGCTACCCCAACGAATCCTTCCGCCCCCGGCCGCCCAACTTCGCAGAAAGCCACTATCTCGGAACCGACCAGATCAACCGCGATATCATGGCCCGGCTGGTCTACGGCTTCCGCAATGCCCTCATCTTCTCCGCGGCATTTCTGCTCTTCACCTACCTGATCGGTATCACCCTCGGCTGCCTGATGGGCTATTTCGGCGGATGGTTCGACCTCGGCGTGCAACGCCTGATCGAGATCTGGTCCAACATCCCGTTCCTCTTTGTCGTGATCATCGTTGCCTCGGTGATTCCCGCGGGAATCGGCATGAACCTCGGCGTGCTGCTGTTCATCGTGGTCCTGTTTTCCTGGACCAGCATGACCTACTACATGCGCTCGGCAACCTACAAGGAGAAGGCCCGGGACTACGTGCATGCGGCCGAAGTGCTCGGCGCCAGCACCACCCGCATCGTCTTCCGCCACATTCTGCCCAACGTGCTGTCGACCCTGGTGACCTTTATCCCGTTCACCGTCGCCAGTTCGATCAGTGCCCTGACCGCGCTCGACTTTCTGGGCTTTGGCCTGCCTCCCCCCACCCCAAGTTGGGGTGAGCTCCTGCGCCAGGGCACCTCCAACCTCCAGGCTCCCTGGATCGTCGCCTCCGCCTTTTCCGCCCTCGTTATCGTGCTCGTGCTGGTGACGTTCGTCGGCGAGGCGATTCGCGAAGCCTTCGATCCCAAAAAATTCACCCTCTACCGCTAAACCGGGTTCCTCTCCTTCCTTCCTCTCTCATGAAATCGATGACTCTCCCCTCATGGTCCAAACTCTGGCCGTTGCTCCTTGTGCCCCTGCTGCTGGCGGGCTGCGGCAAAAAGGATGCCGCCGACGCTACCGCCGCGGTTGATCCCAATGCCCCCGACATGGAGGCCGATCTGGCGGCGACGCTCGCCGCGGAACCCGACTTTTACCTGCGCAAGGACATCTCCGAACTGCCCGCCGACTTGGTCTGGCAGGACGGCTCGGACCTGCCGGAGTTTGCCGATCCCAACGCCATAAAGGGCGGCTCCTTCAACTACTACATCACCGATTTCCCCCGCACTCTGCGCACGCTTGGCCCGGACGCCACCGGCGGCATCCGTCCCTACTTGTTGGACTACGTGGAGCCGATGTTCCTGAACCCGCATCCCACCGTGCCGGGCGGGGTTTTCCCCGGGTCGGCCGAGAGCTGGGCCGAGGACCACGCCAACAAAACGATCTACTACAAAATCGACCCCAACGCCCGTTGGTCCGATGGCGTGCCGCTGACCACGGACGACGTGGAGTTCTTCTTCTACTTCATGCGCAGCCCGCACCTGCGCGCCCCGTGGTATAACGATTTCTACAAAAAGAACTTCGTCTCCCTCACCATCTACAACGACTACACGTTTGCCCTGACCCACCCGGTGGACAAACCCGACCTGGCAGCCCGGTTCGGCAATTTCAAACCCTATCCCCGACACGCCTTTCAGGACTTCGGCTCCGACTGGATCGAACGATTCCAGTGGCGCATCGTCCCCAAGCTGGGGCCCTACCTCCTGAGCGAGGATGACATCGACAAAGGACGCAGCATCACCTTCCGCCGCGACAAGGAATGGTGGGCGAAGGACAAGCGTTTCTATCGCGGCCGCTTCAATCCGGACCGCTATCGGTTCGATGTCGTGCGCGATCCGGACAAGGCGGTCTAGTCCTTTGCCCGCTGTGATCTCGACATGATGCCGATCAACACGCCGAAGTTCTGGTATGAAAACCTCAACGAGGAGCATCCCGAAGTCGCCGCCGGACGCATCGTTCGCTACAAGTTCTACAACCGGGTGCCGCGGCCGGGTTGGGGCTTGTGGATCAACACCGCCATGCCCCGGGTGGACAATGTCGACATTCGCGTCGGCCTGCACCACGCCACCAATTTCCAACTCGTCTGCGTACAATACTACCGCGGCGACGCCGTCATGCTCGAGACCCGCTCCGACGGCTACGGCTGGCGCGTGCACCCGACCATTACCCACCGAGCCTTTGATCCCGAGAAGGCCCGCGAGTATTTCGCCAAGGCCGGCTATACCGAGGTCGGACCTGACGGTATCCTGCAGAACGCCGCCGGCGAACGCCTCTCGTTCACCATCACTTCCCCGGTCCAATCCCGCCGCGACCTTTTGGTCATCCTGAAGCAGGAAGCCCTCAAAGCCGGCCTCGAATACAACCTCGAGGTCCTCGACAGCACCACTGGCTTCAAGAAGCTGCAGGCCAATAATCACGAAATCGGATTCGTGGCGCTGTCCCGCTCGGTCGAGCTTTACCCCCGCGACGGGGAGATGGTCCACGGCAACAACGCGTTCAACGACGCCTACCTCGGGCCCGACGGAGAGCCGGTGGCAACCTACCGCGAAGGCACGCCCAACCCCGACCCGCAGCAAATCCGCGTGCAGACCAACAACATGACCTCGACCTTCGTGCCGGAGATGGACCGTCTGATCGAGGACTACGTGGACGCCGACAACATGGCCGACATC
>CAKZMS010000412.1 GCA_937128785.1 uncultured Opitutaceae bacterium
CGGACTGGCGACCAGATGGCACGAGCGGTTGGAGCAAATCGCCCGAGACTGCGGTTCCTGCCTGTTGCGAACCGAGGCCAGCTACCTCAGCCGCCCCGCCTTTGCCACGTTTGGCTACGAAGTCTACGCGACGGAGTAAGTGGAACGCTATGGCGAAACGTTTCGGCGATTCAACATGCGCAAGTTTTTAAAGCCGGTGCCTCCCGCCATCAGGCCACTGCGCCCCTGCCGATCTGACTATATCGCGGCATTCGCCCATCCACCGCGAGTCGCGGTGGACACCATCGTGCGCATTGAAAAACACGATCCGAATCATCCGGGGTGGTTTAGCGGTAGCACGCCCGGTGGAACGGTGGGGTACTTTCCCACGGCGTGGTTTGAGCTCAATGAAGTTGGCCAGGAAGCCATTGCGCTGCGCGACTACAACGCCCGGGAACTCACAGTCCAGCACGGCACGCCGGTTGGTCTCATCGAAACGGTGTCCAACTGGGCACGGTGCATGAAGAAAAATGGTGAGATCGGTTGGCTGCCCGTATCGGTGGCGCCGCCCGCAGGTTAGGCTTGGCCACTGCCGCGCCGGGCTCAGACTCTTGCCTCGATGGAACGTTTCGCCCGCCTCTTTTCTCAGAACCGTCACTGGGCTTCGACTACCCAAAAACAGCACCCCGAGTTTTTTAACGAGCTCTCCGCCCAACAACATCCCGACTTTCTGTGGATCGGCTGCTCCGACAGTCGGGTTCCGGCCAATCAGATCGTGGAACTGGCACCGGGAGAAGTGTTCGTGCATCGCAACATCGCCAACGTGGTCGACCCAGCGGATCTGAACTGTGGAGCCGTGGTGCAATACGCCATCGATCACTTGAAGGTGGAACACGTTTTGGTGGTCGGACACTACGGCTGCGGCGGAGTTCAGGCTGCGCTCTGCGAGACCTCGCTGGGACTCGCGGACCAATGGCTCGAACGCGTCGATCGTGTGAAACAACAACACCGCGAATGCCTGAAAGTGTTGCGCGACCAAAAGTCGCAACATGACCGGTTGTGTGAGCTCAACGTCATCGAGCAGGTGCGCAATCTCTGCTCGATGCAGGTTGTCCTGGATGCTTGGGCCCGGGACCAAGTCGTGATGGTGCACGGCTGCATCTACGGTCTGGAAGACGGGTTGATTCGGGACCTGGGCGTGAGTTGTAAATCATCCGAGGAAGTCGAACCCCACTGCGCCGCAGCTATCGCGCATCTCGGCGAACCTCATCCCTCCCCCGGTTCGTCAAAATAGACGTATTTGTAACGTCGCTTGTCGAGCGGTCCGGGATTCCAACCGCGCACCCGGGGATCAATCAGGTAAAAATTCGTGTAGTGGTAGATCGGCGCAACGATCGCCTGCTCCGTGAGCATCGAGTCAAGCTGCTGCAGCAGCTGCATCCGGCGAATGGGATCGCCCTCCGCCATGGAAGCGGCGTGTAACCGGTCGTATTCTGGACTCGCCCAACCGGTATGATTGTTGGGATTTCCGCTGGTGAAGATTTCGAGAAACTGGTTGGGGTCGTCGTAAACGGCTACCCATCCCGAGCGTGCCATCGAGAAATCCAAGGTATCGAGCGAGTCCAGGAACACCTTCCACTCCTGATTGTAGAGACTCAGAGAAACACCGAGACCTGTATTCCACATCTGCTGGAGTGCTTCGGCGATCGTGCGATGACTTTCCGACGTATTGTAAAGGATCTCGACGTCGGGAAACCCCTTTCCCTCGGGGAAACCGGCCTCCGCCATCAATCGGCGGGCCTCTTCCAAATCGAGTGCGACCGTCGATGCCGGTTCAAAGCCCCCCGCCCCCGGCGGGGCAAAACTGCCCGCCGGCGACTGGCCCGCTCGCGTGATCCGCTCGACGATGATCTCACGATCGATCGCCAACGAAAATGCCCGGCGCACGCGCGCATCGTCGAACGGCGGCCGGGTCACGTTGAAACGGTAGAAATAGGTGCCAAGTTGCGGGTCGATACGCAGCGGGGTGTCTGCCATCTCGCGATAACCCTGAATCTTTGAATTGGGCACGACATTGGTGATGTGCAGCTGACCGCTGCGGAACATGCGCTCTTCGGTATCGAGACTCTCGACCGGCAGGAAGTGAATGGCGTTGAGGGCGACCGTTTCAGCGTCCCAGTAGCGTTGATTTTTCTCCACCATCAACACGCGATTCGGTTCCCACCGGGTCATGACGAACGGGCCACTGCTCACCAGATTGCCCTCGCGGGTCCAGCGCGCTCCGCGCCGCCGCAAACCGTCATGCTCCTCGACCAGATGCATGGGCAGCGGTCGCCAACAAGGATAGGTCATGAGGGTGAGGAAATAAGGCACCGGATGCTCTAACCGGATTTCAAGGGTGCGCTCGTCGAGGGCCTTGACTCCCACTTTGGCGAAATCTGATTCGCCACCTTGTCGATAAGCCGCGGCCCCCTCGATGATTTCAAACAGGTAGGCATAGTCCGCCACGAGTTCGGGATGAAGGGTGCGTTCGTAGGAGCGAACAAAGTCACTCGCTGTCAGCGGAACCCCATCAGACCAGGTCAGACCCGCTCGCAGGTGAAAGGTGTAAGTCTGTTGATCCTCCGACACCTCCCACTTTTTCGCCAAAGCGGGCAAAATCTCTCGCGTATCAGGATTCTGCTCCACCAATCCCTCGAAGATCGCATCCATGATACGAAACTCCGGCATGCCCGTAACCGTGTGAGGATCCAAATCCGGCACCTCGGCACCATTGTTGATATAGAGAATCCCCTCCCGGATTCCGCTATCAACTTGCCGCTCAGACCGGGCACAGCCGATGCCCAACCACAAAAGTAATCCGACCAGTCCCGCCATTCCCCGGAGGATGTCAGGTAGCTCCACCGCACGTATAGACATCCGGACAAACTGATTCCCTGGTGCTCCACCGCAAGGTCGATGATCGGATTGCCGAATGCGCTTTGACCCGGTTCGCGATCTGCTCACGATCCGTCTTTCGATTCACATGCGACTCTGGCACACCAAAACCGTTTGGGAAAAACTCGCTCGGCAGGACCCCTACTGGGCGGTGCTGACGGATCCTGCCAAAAAGGGCAATCGCTGGGACCTCGCCGAGTTTTTTGCGACCGGGCGCAAGACCGTCGAACTGGATATCGCCGCAATCTCCGCGGTGGTTCCAGAGCTCCCCCGCGGGCGGGTACTCGATTTTGGCTGCGGAGTCGGTCGATTATCGCAGGGCCTGGCCGCCCACTTCGAACAAGTGGATGGAGTCGACATCGCGGAACCCATGATCGAGCTGGCCCGGGAGCACAACCAGTTCAAGGAACGCGTAACGTATCATCTCAACCCCAAGGGCGATCTCAGCCTGTTCCCGGATGATCACTTTCAACTGATCTACAGTGTCATTTCTCTCCAACACATCCCCAGCGTCTTAATCCCCGGATATCTGGAGGAATTCGCCCGCGTGTGTCGCCCCGGAGGCCTGATCTTCTTCCAGCTGCCTTCCCAAGCGCAGCCAACCCAATTTCGGTTCTCCTGGTATCCGCCCACCTTGTGGATGCGAGTAAAACGTTATATCCTCACCAAAACCACGATTCGAGCCGAAATGACCATGAATTCACTCAAAAAAGAGCGTGTTTTGGCCATCTTAGCCCAAAATAACGTCAAATCGCTCCAAATCGCTCCCTACCATGCCGCGGGCGATCTGGAGTCCTTTTCATACCTCTTCCAAAAGGGGTCATGTCGTTAGTTGTTAATTTTTTCGCTTGATACAAAGATATGCCCGCACCGATCCCGGACTTCCCATTTGCAACTCCTGAGCCAGCCACTTGATCGGCACGCCCAGCTCACGTTGCATGCGTTCCGCAATCGTCACTTTCCAATCCGCCCCTTTCCGAGCTGTGCTCAAATCCGTTTCGGCTTTGCCCGCCTCCGCGAGTTCCTGTCTGAGACGCAGGTGCCATTTCGTCGCCAACATATCGGGATTTAAGCCAGTGAATCCATCCGCCTCGTCACCAGCCCGATCAGGAATATGATCAGCCAAGGTCGACTCCTTCCAATTTTCTGAGCCCACCGCCCATCCGCTCGTCAGTTGCTTGTGTTCAGACTCCGCCTCTTCGGCAGATACGCCCGCCTTTCGCATCAGTCGCTCTTCGTAACCGCGCCAGCCGTCGCTCGTATCATGTAGATCGATGGCCTGCATCCAATTGATCGTGCTTAAACCATTGAAACGCTGATTTTTAGCGTATCGACTCAGGCTGCTCCAACGAAACTGAGAAAGCTGATCAGATTTCACTAATCCGGCTCGAAATGGATTCAAATGGATGTAGTCCACCACTCGAGCTAAGTCGCGACCACTCTCGAGCAGGATTGCATGGTACCGCCCCTGGAACAGGTGACCGTTCTCTTTCCGCATGCGGTTGAATCGGGTGGCAAAAGTGCACTGCAGCCAGTGCATTCCGGCCGAAAGATTGGGCTCCGGAGTTTGCACCGCCAGGTGAAAGTGATTTCGCATGACCACGTAGGCGGCGAGCCGCCAACCATAACGATCCACCGCCTCTTCGAGAGCACTGACAAAGGCATGGGGCGCCCCGGGTTCCGCAAAGACGTCGCTTTTGTAGTTCCCTCGGTTGATGACGTGATAAGTGGCTCCGGGGTATTGGATCCTCAACTTTCTGGCCATGAAGGAGAGCTAACCATTGGGCAGAATATTACAATAATTAACATATAACGACATGACCCCTTTTGATTGAAAAGGATTATGGGGCGTATTCGAATCGGGAGGTGTCAGATAGTCCGGAAGTTGTTTACGAGGATGCGGACCTCGCTGGGGTCGTGAAGCCGTCCGGCATGCTTAGCGAAGGAGACCGGGATTCACTCGAGACGTGGGCACAGGCTCGCTGGGATGAACGGGCGCAATGTTGCCATAGATTGGATAAACCCACCAGTGGCGTGATTTTGATCCGAAAGAATCGCCGCTTGAATCGCGAAGTCGCGGAGCTTTTTGCGAATCATCGCGTCAGGAAATGCTACTGGGCTCTCACCCAGGGCATTTGGCCAAAAACAACTTCTTCAATCGAGTTACCCATTGCTCTTCAGGGTGATGGAAAGCTTCAGCAAGTAGCTCCATCCGGTAAACCAGCCAAAACAAGCGTCCGTATTTTGGGCCAAATAGCCGCAGTCCCGGCCTCATGGCTCGAATTGATTCTCAAAACGGGGCGAACTCACCAAGCAAGAGTGCACTGCGCTGCCATGCATTGTCCCATCCTAGGGGACGCCGGTTATGGAGCGTTACCGAGAACCGATCTATTCGGTCTTCACGCTCGGGAACTCCGATTCATCCACCCGCTCACACGGGAAAATATATCCATTAAATCCGATCCGCCCAGCGCATGGAACGCGCTACTCGAAGGCGTGAGGCAGCTAAAAAATTAACAAATCACGACCTGACCCCATTGAGTAGGGAGGGTAGCGTGGTCGTCAGAGCTGGCCAGTAGGTGATGATCACCACCACCACGAACTGCAGACCGAAGTAGGGTAAGGAGGATTTAAGGACTTCAGTCATCGGTTTATTGAAGCGGTAGGAGGAAATGAACAGGTTCATGCCCACGGGCGGGGTCAGGAAACCGAGGCCGAGATTGGCGAGGAAGAGCACTCCCAAATGAATCGGGTCTATCCCGTAGGCGATGCCCAGGGGAACCAATAGCGGGACCACGATGATGATCGCGGAAAACACATCCATCATGCAGCCAAGCAGCAGCAGGATCACGATGAGACAGGCCAAGAACACGAACTTGGAACTCACGTGCGTCGTGACGAAGTCCACCAGCAGCGATGGAATCTGAGCATCGACCAGATAGTTGGTCAGACCCTGGGCTACACCCAAAATCAAGAGCACCCCGCCGATGAGCAGACCGCATTCCCTCATCACACCTACGAGCTTCTTGATACTCAGGTCCCGGTAGGCGGCGGTTTCGATGATCAACGCATAGAGAGCCGTAAGAGCCGCCGCTTCGACCGGTGTCGCCAACCCCGAGAAGATGCCACCCAGGCTGACTACCGGGATGAGCAATTCCCACTTGGCATCCCAAAATGCCGCCCAGGCTTCCGGCCCGTCAAAGGACCATTTGGTTTCAGTCCGTTCGGCTGCAGGTCGGGTCCAAGTCGCCCAAGCAATCACTGCACCCGCCAACGCCAATCCCGGCCCAACACCACCGAGGAACATCGCTTGGATCTCCACCTGCGCGACGATCGCATAAAGGATCAAGGGCAGACACGGCGCGAAGAGCATGCCAATCGACCCGGCGCCCGTGAGCATACCAATTGACGCCTTTTCACTGTAACGCGCTTCCGTCAGGAACGGGACGATCAATCCGCCGAGCGCCAAAATGGTGACACCTGAGGCGCCGGTCAGCGATGTGAAGAACGCACAGGCCAACACGGTGACGATGGCTGGGCCGGCTTTGAGATCGCCCGTGAGCGCCTTGAGCAACCGCACCATCCGCCGCGAAGTGCCGCCTTCCGCCAAAAAATAACCCGCCAACGTGAACAACGGCAGCGCCGGAATCGTCGGGTTGGTCGACAGGCTGTAGTGGGACAACGCCACCGACTCCAACGGGTTCCACGAACCCCAAAACAGAAACACCGCCGCGCCGCCCAGCAGCGTGAAAATCGGCGCTCCCAGCACCGCACTGATCCCCACCGCCACGAGCAACACGATTGCCGGGGTCCAGGTCTCCGGTTCCACCGCAAATCTCAGCACATACCAAACAATCGCCCCAGCCACCGCCGCTGCCACCAATCGCAACCACCACTCCCGCCCGATGTGCCGGACCAATCGTAGCGCGACTAACCCGAAGCCGATGACCAACGCCAACTGCGCCACCCAAACCGGCACGCCATAGGCGATGATTTTGCCGCCTTCCTTCTCGAAAAGCATGAACTTCCAGCCAGCCCAGGCCAACAGCACCGAAACGCTCACCGCCAACCCCACGCGCCAAATCTCGCACAACCATCCCCACGGCGCCGGCAGTTTGGCAAAGCCCTGCGACAAGGTCAGCAGTCGTGCTTCCCGAGCCGCTACCGCTCCACCCAACATGCTCACCAGCAACGTGAAGTGTTGCGTCATGGCATTTCCACCCACCAGCCCGGACTCGAAAAACGTCCGCAGCACCATCTCCCACAGCGGAACGATCAGAATGCCCGCCAGCGCCAGCGCCAACAGGGCATCTTCTCCCCCATGGAGGATGCGCCAAATCTTCGGCTTGTCGGGTTCCGCTTCTGCGGCACCCAGGACTACTTCGGCCGCGCCTTTTTCGTCAGCTGCCGGCATTCGCTTGGGAGGCGCGATACTCCTCCAACAGCCTCATGATTTCATCGAACTCCTCCACCGGAACCACGCCACCGCGAATCTGCGGATGCAGCCCGACGCCAAACTCAGTCCATTCATCCAGAAGCTCTCCATCAACCGTCTGCACCTCCAGCCCGCGCTTCACCATGGCATCGATGGACTCCTGCATCTCCGCTCGGGCTCGCTCGGTGAGCTGCGCGCACGCCTCCGTCGCGCTGGAGAGCACCACCTCTTGCTGCGCTTCAGTCAGGCGCTCCCACATCTTTTCGCTCATCACAATCGCGCCGGATAGCGGCAACCAATTCACGTCCAGCATATGGGGAGCGGGTTGGTAAAACTGGGCCGCCAGCGCGTAGATCGGGGGCGCCGGGGCGATGTTCACCAAACCGGTCTGCAAACTCACCAACACGTCGGTCGGCTCGAGTTCGACCGGCTGGGTGCCAATCGAACGGGCGATCTCCATCGTCCCCGGGCTGCCCGGCACGATGAACACTTTGCCACCCTTCATATCCGAGGGTCGCTCGATTCGCTCTTTGGAGAAAATCTTCACCCACCCGGTGTCAAACCACCCCAAGACGACAAATCCCTTCTCCCGGAGCACTTGCGCATATTTCGGTCCCAACCGATCGCGCACGTAGTCGACTTCCGCATAAGACTGGTAGGCCACGGGAATATTCTGCAGTCCACTCACGCGGTCATCAATTTCGGTCAGACCTGACGTCGTGAGTAATCCCGCCTGCAATTGCCCGAGACCCATCCGCCGCACCACGTCACCCTCACCGCCCATTGTGCCATCGGTGAAAATCGTCAGCCGCACGCCCCCGTCCGGCGCGCTCCGCCAGGCCTGCCCCATCTCCTGCAAAATGAGGTGAAAGGACGTTCCCTTCGGGGCGAGCGTCGCGAGTTTGACTCGAGCCTGCCGGGCTTCGGCCGTCGAAAGTATCCCCGCTAGGGCGAAGACAGCGGCCAGAAAAAGACGAGATGGATTACAAAGCTTCATGCGTCGATCTACAGTGGGATCATTCGAGGAACAGATCGTCAACCCGGTCGAGCTGCCATTCTGCTCGCCGCTGCGCAATGAGGATCGCCAATCGATTGTCCGGATAAAGATCCGGATCCACCGCCAGCGCTTGGTTCATCAGCTCTGCAAACTGAACTCGGTTCTGGTCCTGCACACTGATCGCCTCTGCCAGACTCACGTGAACGCTCGCGCTGGCTCCTCCCGCGATGCGGACGGCCTCATCATAGTGCATCAATACATCCCGTCGGATCGCATCAGGGTCACCCGTTCCGGCAGCTTTGAGCGTAATCAAGAGCTCATGGATGGCGCCTAGGTTCCAATCTGGATCGAGCACCAAGGCCCGTTCCCCCAGCGCTTCCACCGCCGGCAATTGGGCCAACAACTCCGGATTGGTGCGGCTCAACGAAATCGCCGAACCCAATCCCGCCGCCGTCCAGTAGGCCAACTCCGCATCGGCAACCTGCAGCCGATCGGCGGCCAGGATGGGATCACGGGCAAACTCCTCCGCAAACCCCGGATACCGGGACTCGAGCCCCTTCAAGCCATAGTGGTAAGCCCGGAGGTAAAAAGCCACCGCCCGTTCATACTGAATCTGGGCGGCAAAAAAATCCTCGTCTTCAATGAAATTGGCGGGCTGCTCCACCCATCCCTTGGCATACTGCGTGAATCCCGAAGACGCGGCCATGAGCAGGTCCGGGTTGTCGGGCTGGGCACTTAAGAGTGACTCCACCAATTTTAACGAAAACGGAATCGCCTGTCCCGCGAACTCGATATCGGCCTCCTGCGCAAACGCACTGCCCGAGCCCTCCGCCAACGATGAGGCGATTTCCTTGATCGCAAAGTTCTTCACCGAACAACCGGCCAAGCAGACCACCATCAGCAAACCGAATACTGCATGCACTTGTTTCGAGCGAAACGCTGAGGCCGTTCTAAAACTCATTGCGACAAGGGTTGATGAAAAACTGACCGAGGTCCAAGGCCGTTCTGCGGAGACTCCGACCGGCGCCGGGGCCGGGAAATTCAGCTCGCGATGGTCATGCAGGTGGAAGTGCCCGTGGCGACGAGCTTGCCGCGCGCATCGTGGATCTCACAATCGAGGAAGCCGATGCGGAGGCCGCGTTGCACGATCCGCGCGGTCGCCAGGATGCGACCGATCTTCACCGGGCGCATGAAATTCACCTTCAACTCGATCGTCGAAAAATCCTCCTCGTCCAACAGGACACGACCGTAAGCCGTGCCCATGGCGGCGTCGGCCAACGCACTGATGACCCCACCATGCACCCGTCCCATGGGATTGGCGTGCTTTTCCCCCGCTTCCAGCGCGACCAATGTCTTGCCGTCGCCCTTTTCCGGGGCGACTTCGAACCCAATCAATCGGGATATGGGCGCTTCACTAAAACGATCGGGCGTGGAATCGGCCGGAGATGACATGGACTCAACGGGCGTGGGTTTGGGCAGGACGCAAGTCGAACAGGGGGAATCGGAGGATCGGCCGTCAGCCCGCTGGTTTCACCACGAAGGACACGAAGATCACGAAGCGACAGCATTCAAACGGGGGCCTTTCAGTTTTGGGTGCTTCGTGGTTGGTTTGCTGGGAGGCAGGTGGCGGACGACACGGAGAAGCTGTCTCGTAGCCGACCCAACTCTAACGATGAAACCCGCGACTAGCCGAACGGTCGGGCGTAAAGCCCGACCCACCTTGGAACGGCGCTAATGTGGACATGTGGGTTGGGCTTTATGCCCAACAGTTTCACCCTAGTGGCGGTTGTCTCCGTATCGTCCGCACCGTGCCTCTTCAAACGGCCCCACACCGCCCCTACTCCACGAATTCGAGCAGGCCAAACGTGATCGGGTCATGCACTTCTCGGGATCCTTCAGGGAGGGGAAACAGGGTCGACCATACCCGGCGGCCGATCTCGGGATCATTGCGTTCCTGCCGCAGTGCCTGAAACGCCCATCGATTGCCCGGCTCGATCGGGCTGAACTTTTCGATGCCGAGGAAAAGCGCCCGCGGAATGGCGAACTCCATGGTCCATCCGCGATCGATGTCGGAGTTGTCGTTGAGCGTGCCATCGAGCACCACGGCGACGGCAAAGTCCGGGTCGTAGGATTTTACCGAGGCGGATTGTCCGCCGGAAAGATTGGTGATGAAGACAAAGTCGTTGGCGACGGAGTTCAGGTTGACCTCAAAGCCCAAATGGAAGTCGAGCGGCGCATCAGCTGGGATCACAAAAAACTCTGCACAGTCATCCATGAATGTGGGTCCATTCCGCTCGGTGATGGCCGACTGGAGATAGCGATCCTGACTCTCGAAGAGCAGGTAGATATGCTCCTCATCCCATAACATTCGGAAAACCGTGTCCTGCCGATCGGACGGCAATTCCACGCCGTGGAAATGCCCCAGCAATCGAGCCTCCGCCCGACCCCAAGCCTCCTCACGAACCCCGTCGATAACCATCGGAACGGGCGATTTCACCGTCCGATAGATATCATTCTTCGCCGCCCAGTCACCCTCCCCTGCTGAAGCACTGATGCAGGCCGAGAGAAGGATGAACGAAAGAAGAATTCGCTGAAACATTGGGGAATTAGGCCACCAATAAGCCAACGTATCGAACAAAACCCGGTAGGCTCTCATCGCCGACCTTAAAGCCTCAAAACATTGAGGTTAAGCGTTTGACCCCTTCGACTACTTTATCGAAGACAAGCGGTCTCACCCATCCATTTGGACGCTGGCGTATGATGTTGAGTATTCTGGCCATGGAGGAAGTTCAGCTAATCGGATAGTCTGGTGGCATGAACCCAACTCATTCCCTCCACCACCCTTCCTCAAACCCCGTCTCCGCCACGGACTCCCATCCGCCACCCGTTGTGCGGAACTTCCTCGACACGGTATTCAACCAAGGCGACCTGTCGCAGTTGGAAACCTTCATTGATCCCACCTATCGCTACAGCTCGCCGACAGAGGAGATTATCGGGATCGACGCCTTGCGCGGCTTCATCAGCGCGCTCCGGAACGCGTTTCCTGATATGCGCGTCAATGTCACCGACCATATCGGCGATGGCCCGAAGGTCTGCACCCGCGTGACCCTGACCGGCACCCAACTGGGTGAATTCGAAGGCATTCCTGCCACCGGCCGCTCGATCAAGATCGACGGCGTCATCATCAGCGAACTGGCGGATGGTCGCATCGCCCGGGAATGGGAACTGCTCGACCAGTATGCCATGCTCCAGCAGCTGGGTATTTTGCCAGAGGAGTCCACCGCCTGACCGATGGGTTCACCGGAGCTCGTCAAGGCGGGTCATGATTGCCGCCACCGAGGTTCTCAGATCCGCCGTGCCTTCAAACCGCAGCGTGGCCGCGGCGGCGGAGGGGCGAATGTAGCGCTCCACCGCCGGCTGCACCGTGGTGCGGAATTGAGATACCACGGACTCCCGGGTCCTCCCTCGCTCTTCCACGTCGCGCTGGATACGGCGGGCGAGCGCGGTGTCATCGTCGATGTCGATAAAGACTCCCACATCAATCAACGGGAGCAGCGTGGGGTAACACAGCGCGAACAGTCCCTCCAGGATGATGAAGGGGGCGGGCGAGATCGTGGACGTTGCCTCGCTGCGGAGATGGACCGTGAAATCGTATTGGGGAATGACCACAGGCTCGCCGCGTTTCAGTTGCGCCACGTGTTCCACCAGGAGTTCGCTTTCCCAGGCGTCGGGACAGTCAAAGTCCTGCCGCGCTCGCTCGGCGGGCGATAGATGGCGCAGATCCCGATAGTAGTGGTCGAGCGCGATGCTCTGACACTGCGACTCGCCGAGCGCAGTCACCAGCGCCTCCGCCACACAGGACTTTCCCGAACAGGAGGGCCCGGCAACCGCGATGATCTGGGGTGAGGTCTGCATGGAAAGGAAACGGAATCAGGCGTGGATACTAGCTCGTGCCCGGCACGCTTCGCAAACCAAGGTTGAGGCGGCGTTTGGGGGCCGTCAGCCTGTTGGTTTACCACGAAGGGCACGAAGTTGCCGTCAGCACGGTGATTTTACAGGAAGGAGCGGGGAGAACAGAGGGGCCGTCAGCACGCTGGGGATTAACCACGAAACACACTAAATACACAAAAGGCGGGTCAGCCTGGAGTTTTTACAGGAGGGAGGGGAGAGAACGGAGGGGCCGTCAGCACGCTTGAGATCATTTGGAAATCAGGAACTGAAGAAAAGGAGCGGTCA
>CAKZMS010000413.1 GCA_937128785.1 uncultured Opitutaceae bacterium
CCCCCTCGGCGCGGCAGTGGAGGGCGACCGTACCGTCTTCCGTCTTTTTGCGCCGCGGGCCACGACCGTGGACTTGGTGCTCCAGAACCCGGGGGGGGAGAAAAAGACCTATCAGTTGGAGCGTCGGACCGAAGGGACCCTCGGTGATCGTTCGGTTTGGGAATACGAACATCCCGCAAATCTCCATGGTTGGTTTTACAGTTATCGGATCGATGGACCCGACGACGAGTTCAGTCTGTTTGATAAAACCCAGCCGGTGCTGGATCCCTACGCCAAAGCGGCGGTAAGCCGGGAAGGCCCGGGCATCATTCTATCGCCCCAACCGAGGACGGCCGATGAATTCAAGACTCCGGCCTGGCAGGATCTGGTGATCTGCGAGTCGCATGTGCGGGATCTGGCGGCGCTCGCGCCCACGGAGGCCACTCCCGCAGAACGTCGCGGATTCACCGGACTGCGGCGATGGGTGGACCACCCGGCGTTTTACCTGGATCAGCTCGGGGTTAACTGCGTCGAACTGCAGCCCATCCAGGAATTCGATAACGAATCGGTCGAGGAGTATCATTGGGGTTACATGACCAATAACTACTTCGCGCCCGACAGCACCTATGCGCTGCAGCCGTCGGAGGCTTCCGGGGTGGCGGAGTTTCGTGATCTGGTCGCGGCGTTTCACCGCCGGAGCATGGCGGTGGTGCTGGATGTGGTTTACAATCACGTGGGCGTGCCGGGCCACCTGATGTTCATCGATAAACTCTATTATTTTGAGACCAATCGGGCGGGGGATCTGATGAACTGGAGTGGTTGCGGCAACGATCTCCGGGCGAATGCCGCGATGGCCAAGCGGTTGATCATCGATAGCTGCACCCATCTGATTGAAACCTACGGCATCGACGGATTCCGGTTTGATTTGGCGGAGCTCTTGGGCACCGCGGTACTCAAGGAGATCGAGGTTGCGCTCAAAAAGGTGAAGTCGGATGTCATCCTGATCGCTGAACCCTGGAGTTTTCGCGGTCACATTGCCGGTGAGTTGGGCGAAACGGGATGGGCCTCGTGGAACGATGGCTATCGGCGATTTTTGAAGGATTTTGTCAAAGGCGGGAGTTCCCGGGAGTCATTTGAATACTACCTTAAAGGATCGCCTTGGCATTTCGCCCATTGGCCGGCGCAGACGGTCAACTATGTCGAATCCCATGATGACCGCACCTGGATCGATGAAATCACCGAAAATGTGGATGGTAACGGGCACCTGCCCACGGCCAACGACCGGCGCCGCACGCATTTGATGGCGACGGTGCTCTTTTCCTCGATCGGTATTCCCATGATATCCGCCGGTCAGGATTTCCTGCGTTCGAGACACGGAGTCACCAACACCTACCAACGCGGCGATTTGAACGCTTTGGATTATCGCCGGAAGGAACGTTTTCCCGGCACCCATGCCTACTTCTCGGACTGGATCGCGTTCCGGCGGTCGGCTGATGGAGCGCTTTTGCGACACTTTTCCCGGGCTTCGGAGACATTTTTCCGCTTCTGGTTCGCTCCCGATACCAACGCGGTGGCGGTTTTATTTAACGCTGACGGTTCCCAGGGTGAGACTCAGCTCCTGCTCGCCGTTAACCCGACCCTGCACGATGTCGAAGTGCCGGTCGATGAGGAGGTGCTGGATGAAAAGTGGACGCGAGTTGCTGATCATGAGCAGTTTATCCATTCCAGCCATCCGGTCTCCCCGGCTCCCCTAATGGCGCCGCTATGGCTGCCGGCACTCGGATGTGGCCTATGGCGGTGCTCGATTTAGGTCTGTAACAAGATCGGAACAGGCCACAACAGGGGATGCGCAGCAAAACCCCTTGCCAACCGGTTTCGCGCCAACTTCGCTGGTTTCTCCGCGTCCAGACGACGCGGTCTCAACAAAATAGAATACAACCCACATACATTGGAGTAACCCATGGCAGTAAAAGTAGGCATTAATGGTTTTGGTCGCATCGGGCGCTTGGTATTTCGCGCCCTCGTTGAGCAAGGCTTGCTCGGTGATACTCTCGACGTTGTTGCAGTGAACGATCTCGTTCCCGCCGACAACCTCGCTTATCTTCTCAAATACGACTCTACCCAGGGTCGCTTCAACGGCACCGTGAGCAGCGAGGGCGACAAGCTCATCGTGAACGGCAAAGAGATCAAGGTCCTCGGCGAGCGCGCCGGACCGGCCGCCCTTCCTTGGGGTGAGCTCGGGGTTGACCTCGTGATCGAGTCGACCGGTCTCTTCACGCAGGACGAAAAGGCCAACGGCCATATCGAAGCCGGCGCCAAGAAGGTCATCATCTCCGCCCCGGGTAAAGGCGACGTCGCCACCATCGTGATGGGCGTCAACGACGACACCCTCGACGTGAAGGCCACCAACCTCATCTCCAACGCCTCCTGCACCACGAACTGCCTCGCGCCGCTCGTGCACGTGCTCCTCAAGGAAGGTATTGGCATCGAGGAAGGTCTCATGACCACCGTCCACTCCTACACCGCGACCCAGAAGACGGTCGACGGTCCTTCCCCGAAGGACATGAAGGGTGGCCGCTCCGCCGCGATCAACATCATCCCCTCCACCACCGGTGCCGCCAAGGCCGTGGGTCTCGTTTGCCCCGAGGTGCAAGGCAAGCTGACCGGTATGGCCTTCCGCGTGCCGACCCCGACGGTCTCCGCCGTCGACCTCACCGTGAAGACCACCAAGGAGACCTCGCTCGCCGAGATCAACGCGCTCCTCAAGACTGCCTCCGAGACTTACCTGAAGGACATCCTGGGTTACACCGAAGACGAAGTCTGCTCGACCGACTTCATCCACGATCCCCTGTCCTCCATCTACGACGCCGGCTCGTCCATCGAGCTCAACAGCAAGTTCTTCAAGCTGGTGAGCTGGTATGACAATGAGTGGGGCTACTCGAACCGCGTCGTCGATCTCGCCAAGAAGATCGCCGCGGAAATGTAAGCAGCGACTCCGTCGCCGCTAAAAGTAGCGAGTAGTGGGTAGCGAGTAGTGAGCATTCTTTGAAGCTCCTGCCGCCCCGCTACTCGCTCTTCTTTTTGTCCCCATGACCTCGCTGAGCCTTAGCGCCAATTCTACCCGCTACTCACTACTCGCCACTCACTACTGACCACACCATGTCCTCCTTTAAGTCCATTCGCGACCTCGCCCTTGCCGGCAAGCGCGCCTTGATCCGCGTCGATTTTAACGTTCCGCAGGACAAGGCGACCGGTGAGATCACCAATAATCAGCGCATTCTGGCCGCGCTTCCCACGATCGAGCACGCGCTCGAACAGGGAGCCTCCCTGGTTTTGATGAGCCACCTCGGTCGTCCGAATGGTCAGGCCAATCCGAAATTTACGCTTAAGCCCGTCGCGGCCGAGCTCGCCAAGCTGTTGGGCCGGGAAGTTCTCTTTGCCGAGGATTGTGTGGGTCTCAAAGTCGAGGAACAGGCGGCGGCACTTCAGCCCGGCCAGGTCCTCCTGCTCGAGAACCTGCGCTTTCACATTGAGGAAGAGGGCAAGGCCAAGGATGCGGACGGCAACAAGGTGGCGGCGGACCCTGCCGCGGTGGAAGCTTTCCGGGCCAGCCTCACCAAGATGGGTGATGTCTTCATTAACGACGCGTTCGGCACCGCCCACCGGGCTCACTCGTCTATGGTGGGGGTGGACCTACCGGAAAAGGCCGCTGGCTTCCTCATGGAAAAGGAGTTGGTCGCCTTCAACAAGGTGTTGGACAATCCGGAACGTCCCTTGCTGGCCATCCTCGGCGGAGCCAAGATTGCCGACAAGATTCCGCTCATCACCAACCTGCTCGACAAGGCCGACAAGATCATCATCGGCGGCGGTATGACCTATACCTTCAAGAAGGTCATCGACGGCATGAACATCGGCAAGAGCCTCTTTGATGAAGAGGGCGCCAAGATCGTCGCCGACCTCGCGGCCAAGGCCAGGGAGAAGAACGTCGAACTCATCTTCCCGGTCGATTACGTCTGCGCTGACGATTTCAGCCCGGATGCCAACACCCAGCCGGCCGACGATGCCTCGGGTATTCCCGACGGTTGGGAAGGTCTTGATGCCGGCCCCAAGTCCATCGAGCTCTACCGCGCCGCCATCCTCGCCTCCAAGACCATCATCTGGAACGGTCCGGCCGGGGTGTTTGAATTCGAGAAATTTGCCGGTGCGACCAAGGCCCAGGCCGAAGCAGTCGCCGAAGCTACCGCCAACGGTGCCATCTCGG
>CAKZMS010000414.1 GCA_937128785.1 uncultured Opitutaceae bacterium
CTGGCCGATTGGGCGCGGGGCGTGCCGGCCAACGATCTGGCGCTGGAACCCGAGGCGCTGAAGGACGCGCCGTTCTACATGAATTACGGGACACGTTGGACGCTGTCCTATTACCGCTGGCGCGACAACCGGTTCCAGCCGCGGCACGCCGCGGTGCGCGACGCGGGCATCCTCTTCCACATCCACAGTGACCCCGCAGCGGTGTGGCCGCCCTGCCTGGAAATGCAGCTGGGCGGCGGCGAGCCCGGTGCTCCGTTTGTCACCGGGGATATCTGGGTGATCGGCCCTACCCGGGCCAGCACCCGGGCGAAACTGGATGGCACCGTCTACGTGCGGGACCCCGCCGCGGAACCGGTCGAACTCGGAGGCAAGCATCCCGCCAATGAAGGTCTGCTCGGCGCGAGCTACACCGATGTGGCCGCCACCCAACCCCACGGCGAATGGAACCTCGCCGAACTCGTGGTGCACGGCTCCGAACGGGCCGAGTATTTCCTCAATGGCGAGTCCGTGAACGAAGTGACCGAGCTACGCTATCAGGACGAGGAGGGTGAATGGCAGCCGCTGACATCGGGGCACATTTCGTTGCAGGCCGAGTGGGCTGAAATCGAATACCGGAAGGTGCGCATCAAGAAACTCTGAGGCCCGTAGACACGCCCTACGCTGCTTCGACAAATCGCCGACGCAGGTGGCAAAACCCAAGGGATCGTTTCAGGCTGCAGCGATGTCCGAACCATCGCTCGATCAACGACTCCAAGCCCGCACCCGTCCCGCGAGTGCACCGGTGATGTATCAGCGTTGGGCGGAGTTGCTGTTTTTGCATTGGCGATGGGATCCCGCGGAGATTCAGGCATCCCTACCCGCGGGGCTCACCGTCGACACCCACGACGGCGCCGGGTGGATGGGGATTGTGCCCTTTTGGATGAACGCGGTGCGCCCTCGATTCCTGCCGCCCCTGCCGGGTTTGTCATGGTTTCTCGAGCTGAACCTGCGCACCTACGTCTTCGACGAATCCGGCACTCCGGGAGTCTGGTTCTACTCGCTGGATTGTAATCAACCCATCGCCACCGCGATCGCGCGGCGGTTTTTTGGCCTCAACTACATCTCCGCCCACCAAGTTGGCCGGCCCTCCTCGGCCGAGCGCGCCGCCGAGTTTCACTCCACGCGACGGTCCAGCCAAGGCGTGAGTCATTTCCAATGGCAGCCGGAAACGCCCGCCGCGCCGGCTCCACCGAGCACCTTGGAGTTCTTTTTGGCCGAACGTTACCATCTCTTCAGCTCGCATCGTGACCGGCTCTATCGCGGCCAAGTTTGGCACGAACCTTACCGCCTGGGCGGTGTCAGTGTCAGCCAAGCCGAGACCACCCTCTGGGTTGACCAAGGCTGGACTGCCCCGAATCGTCCTGCCGACCACGCCATGACCTCAGCCGGGGTCGAAGTATCCATCTACCCCTTACGACCTATCTCTTGAAACACCTTCCTGCCCTCGCTCTCTTTAGTCTCTCGATCGCCGTCTCTCCTGCGCTTGCCCAAGTGTTGGACCCGCTGGTGGTCAGCATTTCCCGGGAGGAACTACCGGTGGATGAAGTGCCACTGGTGGTGGAAACGCTTTCGGGTGAATCCCTCCGGAACTCGCCGGCACTCGCGCTGGACGACAAACTCAAATCGTCTGCGGCGTTTCAGCTTTTTCGCCGCACCGGCAGTCTTTCCGCCAACCCCACCGCTCAAGGGGTCTCCCTGCGCAACATCGGCCCCAACGGCGCCGGCCGCACGCTGGTGCTGGTGGATGGGATTCCGCTCAACGACCCGTTCGGCGGATGGGTGACGTGGTCCAAAACTTCCCAACTTGATCTCGCCGCGGTGGAGATCGTGCACGGTGGCGGGTCCGGATCATGGGGCAGCACCGCGATGGGCGGCACGATTCAAGCGTTGTCGCAGCAGGACGCACTCGACAGTCGATCCGCCTTGCAAGTGGAGATCGGCGAATACGGGACGGCCGCCGCGGAATTTGCCACCCAGCAGGCCGCTGGTTCCGGCGCGCTGACCCTGCGCGCCCGCGGTCTGCACACCGACGGCTTTCGCCGCAAAGCCCCGGGGAGCGCCGGACCAATCGATCGGAGCACGGATCTGGAGCAGGCTTATCTGGAACTGGGATGGACCCAGCGCACAGAGAACGGAACGACCGGTTCCATCTCATTGCGGGGGTTCGCGGAAGATCGTGGCAACGGCACTCCTCAACAACGCAACCGCACCCGCGAGCTGATGCTTGCCGGCCGCGCGGATGGGAAACGCGAACTCTTCGGCCATGAGGCGCGCTGGGCGACTCAAGCTTACGCCCAGACCCAGGAATACCGCAGTCTCTTTACCGCCGTCGACGACGCGCGGGAGACCGAACGACCCGTGTTGGACCAGTATGCGGTGCCCGCCGATGCCGCCGGGGCCGCCGCGCAAGCCACGTGGAACGGGGCCGACAGCCAAACGACCGTTGGGGCCGACGTTCGCTGGGTCGAGGGTGAGACGCAGGAAAATTACTTCCGCAGCGGCGACGTGTTTTTGCGGAATCGCATTGCCGGTGGTTCCCAGGCCAGTGCCGGGCTGTTCGCCAACCATCATCGCGAGCTCTCATCCGACTGGTATTTGGATATCGGCGCACGACTGGACGCGTGGAGTCTCTACGATGGCAGCCGCGTGGAGACTAACCGCACCAACGGAGAGATCGTTCGCAATGATGCCTACGAGGACCGATCCGACACGGAGTTTAATCCGCGCATTGGTCTCGTATGGCAGACCACCGAAGCGTGGTCATGGCAAGTGGCCGCCTACGAAGCCTACCGGCTGCCGACGTTGAACGAATTTTACCGCCCTTTCCGGGTCGGCAGTGTCATCACCGAAGCCAACCCGGAATTGGAGACGGAGCATCTGCGCGGTTTCGAACTCGGCACGACCTGGCGGACCGACAACGCCTCATGGCGGGTGACCGGTTTCGTGACCGAGATCGAGGACGCCGTGGCCAACGTCACGCTGGGATTCGGTCCCGGTTTTGTGCCCGGGGTGGGCTTCGTGCCCGCGGGTGGCGTGGGTCGCCAACGTCAGAATCTCAACCTGGTGACTATCGAAGGGTTTGAAATCGCGGCGAATTGGCAGGCTACGGACAGCGTCAACTTCAACGTCGACTACCTCTATAGCGATGCACGGGACGATGCGACCAACCGCGTGTTGCCGCAGGCATCCCGTCATACCCTGGTGGCGGGACTCGGGTGGCAACCCGCCCGCGATTGGCACGTGGGTATTTCCAGCCGCTACGTCAGCGACGCCTATGAAGACGATGCCAACCTGCTGGTCTTGGACGAGGCGCTCACGCTCAACCTCCACGTCAGTCGCCGACTCGCGAATGACGCCGAAGTTTTTGTGAGTATCGAAAACATCACCGACGAAGATGTCATTTCCGCTCGGACCGTGAGCGGGCTCATTGATCTGGCGACACCCCGATTTGCCCGGTTCGGGATGCGGTGGTTCTGGTGATGCTCCCAAGATTGACCTGCCGCGTTCCATCCCCTCGGGTGCAGACATGAATCCTCCTGAACTCACGGGCGCTGAGCGCCGCGCCCTTCGCGCCGAAGGCCAACTCTTGGTCGACCGGATTCAGGTGGGCCACCACGGCGCGAGCGACACCGTCGTCAAAGAACTGGACGGTCTCCTCACCCGCGAGCAGCTCGTGAAGGTGCGAGCCGCCGAGACCGACCGGAGAGTGCGCAAAGCCCTCTTCGAGCAACTGGCGACCGCCACCGGAGCGGCTCTGATCAACACCGTCGGGCGCACGGCCGTGTTGTTTCGTCCGGCTCCGGCGGTGGACGAATCATCCTCCTAGACCAAGCAAAGCGCCGAACTCGGAGGGAGTTCGGCGCCGGGATGTTAAGGTTTCCCGTTGGCGGGTAATTCGATCGAAAAGTCGATCAGTCTGTGACACGGAATCTAACCGGGACGCGCATCCGGGTGTTAACCGGTCGGCCGGCCTTGGTGCCTGGTTTGAATTGCCAGCGGGAAACCCCGAGGACCGCCGAATCCTCGAATCCAGAATGGGTTGAACTGATGGCCTTGGCCCAGGGGACGCGACCATTTTTATCGACGATGAACTCAACGACGACTTCAGCGAATCCGACCAGGTTTTTATACTCGTAAGGGAAGACAGGAGGACGTTGCAGCAAGGGAGTCGGATGGGTATCGAGATCATCCAGACTGAAGAGGTCCTTCATCTTGGTGGGATTAACGGCCGAGCGGGAAATCCGGGGCGGAATGGAAAGAACTTTGGCCGAATCAAAATCAGGTTTCGGCAGCAGTGATGTCAGGTCCAACTTCTGTTGGAACACCGCATCGGCGTTGAAGGAGGGAACATCAGCCTGCATGGGCACATAGGCTCCGGGATCGATCTCTTCCTGCGGTCCGTCGCTTTCGAATGCCTCATCGGGTTCGGGGAGCTCCTCGATGGGAGGCATTTCCATAAACGTGATCTCGAGTTCCGGCAGATCATTGGCGGCCTCAACTACAACCTCGGGTTCGTTGAATCCAAACAGCACAATGGCGTGCAGCGCGGCCGAAATAATCAGACCGATGACGAATACATAACGAGTCGATTTCTGGCTGGGTTCATACCGCCAGTCTCCTCTCCTCGGTGGCCTCTCCGGGGGAGGGGTCGGACGATCTGGCTCGGGCCGAAGATCGTTGGGGGGCTTGCTTGTCCGCAAGCGGAGGTCGGCGGGGGTTTTTCTGGGCTTAGCTCGCACCACCGCCGGCGAAACGGTAAGGAGCAGGGTTGTCATTGTGACGTCAGTGTAACTGTAAAAACGGATTTGCGCCGCGCATGGTTTGTCCGTTGCCACGCAGGGATTGACCCCTGATTTTCCCCTCGAAATGCCGCTCGAAACCTTTGGATGGAACGCCGACTGGGCCGCCGCGTTCGCCCCCCATGCGGAGGCGGGTTTCAAGCCTGCGCGCGTGGTCTGCGAGCTCCGGCGGAAATTCTATGCCGTACAGGACGATGAGCGGGAATGGCTGGGCGAATGCCGCGGGGGCTTTTTCCATCGCCACGCCAAAACAAGTGCGTTCCCGGCGGTCGGTGACTGGGTGGCGATCGACTACCGCGAGGACGGCCAGCGCGTTGATATTCACGCGGTACTGCCGCGGCGCACCCCGTACTCCCGGCGCGCGGCCGGGGAGGAAAACATCGAGCAGGTGGTCGCGGCCAACGTCGACTTTGTGCTCCTGGTGAGTGGGCTCGATCGCAACTATAACCCTGCGCGCATCCAACGATTTTTAGTCGCGGCCCGCGAGAGCAAGGCCGAGCCGATCATCGTGCTGAACAAGGCGGACGTGGTCGACAACGCCGGGAAAATAAAAACCGAGTTGGAGGGACTCGTTCCCGGGGTGACGGTGTTACTCACCAGTACGGTGAATCAGGAAGGCCTCGCACCCCTGCGGGCATTGGCGCAACCCGGCACGACTCTGGCCCTCGTCGGTTCATCCGGCGTGGGAAAGTCTTCCCTCGTCAATGCGCTGACGGCAGACGCGGGTTTACCGATCGGCGAAGTTCGGGCCAAGGACAGCAAAGGCCGCCACACCACCACTCGACGCGAACTCGTGCCAACGGTGGGCGGCGCCATGCTCATCGATACGCCCGGTCTGCGAGAGCTCCAACTGTGGGAGGCCGACGAAGGCGTAAACGAAACCTTCGCTGATATCGTCGCTCTCGCGTCGCGTTGCCGGTTCGCCGACTGCAAGCATACCAACGAACCCGGGTGTATGGTCCGACGCGCTCTGGACGAGGGGAAGCTGGACCCCGTGCGCTACGCCCATTTCAAAAAACTTCGCGGGGTCTATGCCCCCCAACCGACCGCGCGCAAATCCAACCGCGCCGTGGCCAACCAACCCGGCTGGCGGCGCCGGGTGCACGAGCCCAAGCGGGGCGGCGGCCGTATCCATCCCGACGATACGTAAATTGGCACCCCCGGGTCGGGCTATTCCACCCGGTCGACCATGCCGTCGAGGTCTCCCATCTCAAAACGTTGCAGGTTGCGGATAAAGTGATCCACGACCGCCGCCGTCTGATCAACGCGGCCACCGCTGGTGTGGGGCGTAATATGGCAGTTTGGCGTGGCCCAAAGGGGGTGTTCCGGCGGCAGGGGCTCCGGTTCGGTGACATCAAGGTAAGCCTCCCCCACCCGGCCCGCGCGCAGCGCTTCCATCAACGCATTCTGGTCCACGGTGGTGCCGCGACCAATATTGTAGAAGCGGGCTCCCGGCTTGAGCAGCGCCAATCGACGGGCGTTGACGTAATGATCGGTGGAAGCGTTCTGCGGCAGGATGTTCACGAGGTGATCCACCTCCGGCAGCACCGCGCTGAGACGTTCCTCCGCGATGACATGCACGCCTGATTCGCTGTAGGCGCGGCGACGCAGGGCATAGATCTTCATGCCGAAGGGTTCCAGATACTTGACCAATCTTCGGGCGATGGTGCCAAAGCTGAGAATCAGCACCGTTTGGCCATTGAGCAGGTGGGACTGCATCCGCCGGGCGTTGTAAGCCCAGGCCGGAGAGGGCTTCTGTTGGTCCGCCCACGAATCGGGGAATCGGCGATTCAACGCGAGCATCATGCCGAGAACATGTTGCGCGCAGGGGTCGGCAAATACCGAAGACGAGGTCGTGAAAACCGCGCCTCGCTCGCGCAGGCCTTCGCGAAACTCCGGCAAATCGTAGGTCGTGTAGCCACCGGAGTTGGTCGCCAACCAGCGCAAGTGGGGGGATTGCTGACAGGTGATGCGGTTGGGTTGACCAAAGGCGATTTCGGCATCGAGCAAGGCGTTGGAAGGCTCGCTTTCCTCCCAGGCGTTGGCGGCAAGTTTTTGATCCACTACCAGATGGTGGTGGGCGGTGGCATCGCGAAGCCGCTGGATCGCGGCCTCATCCAACTCGGCATTGCACCATATCCGGAGGGGTTTGATCGCCATCGCGGGTGGTTTATTCAGACTCGTTGAAGGCGCACAGGGCATGAACCGGCAGGCCGCCCGCGCGCAGTTTCTCCGAGCCGCCGAGCTCGGGCAGATCAATGATCGCAGCGACGCCGACGACGTGCGCTCCGATCTTCTCAAACAGCTTAGCCGAGGCGAGCAAAGTGCCGCCGGTGGCGATAAGGTCATCCACCAGCAAAACGCGTTGTCCCGGTTCGCAGGCATCGGCGTTGATCTCGATGGTGGCCGACCCGTATTCCAACGTGTAGCTCTCCTCGACGGTGCGGTGAGGCAGCTTCCCTTTCTTGCGCACCAACGCGAACGGCTTGTGGAGTTGGTAGGACAGCGCGCCACCGATGATGAAGCCGCGTGCATCGATCGCGGCAATCACATCAACCTCGAGCTGGGTGCAATCCATAGCGAATGCTTCGATCATCACGCGGAAAGCTTCCGGGTCGTTGAACAACGTCGTGACGTCGCGGAAATTCACCCCGTCGATGGGCCAGTCTTTGACCGTGCGAATACGTTTCTTGAGGTAGGTGGAGAGATCGGCAGCTTCCATGATATGAGGGGTTTGAGGCGGCGGAAACGATGCGGGGGGCGCAGCGGACGAAGCAAGGGCTAAGCCCCGGACGATTCTCCCGCGCGAATTTGGGTGGCGACAGCATTGACCGCGCTGAGCGGCTCGACCAAGGCATCATTGGATCGGCCGTTTTCGTCAACGAGGCCGACGGAAAACGGATTGTGTGTCGCCAAATCGCCAGCACGGAAGCGTCCCCAAGAATAACCGATGATCGACGGATCCCGCAGACCCGCCACCAACAGCTCCCGGCCTTGCCGGATACGTCGTTCAAAGGGTCCCTCGCCTGAAGCCGGGTCGACCCCCGGCGCTACTTCCGGCCAGGAGGAGATCTGCCAAAGCTGGGGCGCGTCTGCTTCGACCAGTCCGGGCGCCGCGACCTGCAGGAGGTCACATTGGCTGGCCGCGATCGCCCGCACGGCGGGTGGGGTTGCCGACGTAAGTAGCGGGCTGACGATCAGACAATCTGGATTGATCTGGCGCGCGGCGGCATGAACTCCCGACAGATAACGCTGCGCAAACTCCCGCACGAAGTCCGTCAGGTCGCGCCGGTAACCCGGGGAGTCCATGACCTTCTCTTCCCGCGTCATCTGCCGTGCCGCGCCGCGACCGGAGAACTTCATTCCCCAATCGGTCGCGACCTTTTCGAGGTCACCGCCATGTCGGGCCAACACAAAATCCCAGGCCGAGTGGTAGGCTCGAAAAGCCGGATCGAGGCTCAGGCACACTTGCAGCAATCCCGCGCGGGCCAGGGGTTGATCGGGTTCGGCCCATCCTCCCCAGCGCCAATCTGTGTCGATGGTCCAGCCGATGAGACCGGCCACGGGCTCGACTCCGTTGATGCGCTGCTCGACGGACTCCGACCAGTTCGACGCAAACACATCCGGTAACAACACCCCCTCTTCTCGCACCAGTTGGGGTCCCGCATGGTTGAGCGCGAGGTTGTGAAGGTGATCGGCGCCCTTGCGCAAAAACGCCGGAGCGGTCGGCGGCATCAACAGATTAAACCCCCAACGCTTCGCCTGGTGATCGGCCGCCTCCGTCCCCACCGTGGCATCAACGCCGTGCAGACCACACAGCACCTGGCACTCGCCGGAGCTTGCAACGAACCACCACTGCCCTGCCCGCGTCTTGCCCAGCTTGGCGCCGCGGGTTCCTCCGCGCACAGAACTCGAATCAAAGTCAGAGGGGATCGAGGGGACGTTGGACACGGTTCAAAAAGCTGGGGTTTACCCGGGGAATGGAAAGCGTGTTGTCACGCCGGAGTCGAATTCCCGGAACACTCAATCCGGACGGGCCACCGTGAACTGGTCCCGGGTGGTGCAGTAGCCTTCGCCCCCCATGCGTCCGATCAGGTCCAGTTTGGTCGGATCAATCCGCTGCTGCGCATCCAACACCCCATCGTCCACGTGGGCACAGAGGATGCGGCCAAAGACGACGTTGGCGATTCCGGGCTCATCCCCGAGCTTCACAATCTGGGTCAACTCACACTCGAATGAGATCGGAGCCCGCGCAACCCGGGGCGGGACCACCCGCGTGGAGGCGGCTGACTCGATCGCGAAACGATCCATCTCACTTTCATCGGGAGGAAGCGCGGCCGCCGTAGCATTCATGGCCGTGGCTTGTTGCTCCGAAACCAGGTTCACCACAAATTCCCCGGTCGCTTCGATATTACTGAGGGTGTCCTTGGGCGTGCCATCAATCTTGGTCACGGGGACAAACATGAGCGTGGGCGGACGCGAGGTGACCCCGTTGAAAAATGAAAACGGGGCAAGATTCACCACTCCAACCGGGCTGACTGACGAAACCCAGGCAATGGGCCGCGGCACGATCATGGAAATCATCCATTGGTAGGCTTCTCGGGGAGGGATCTGGGCAAAATCTAGCTGCATCCGAACACTCGAAACGGGGTTTCATATCAGGGCCAAACCTTTCCCCCTAATCGGTCCAATTTTTCGCCTTAAACACGCCTTTCTCTGGTGCAGTCCCAAATGTAAACAGGCGCGAATCTGACTACGTAGTTACCGCACTTTGGGGTAAATCTCCTCATTTCCAAAAAAAAATCTCTGAAAACCAAATGCTATGGCGGACTCAGAGTGAGCCAAAATTGTCGACAATACTCCGAGTTTCGATCGGCTTTGAAACCGGCTTTGCTTGGAATGGATCGATAAATTAGATACACTATTATTTCATTATCATTTACTTACATTATCTGTATTTTTCATGAAAGAACTCGCATTTTCAGCATGATCATAACGAGTGAATAATCATGGTTTTGACTAGATCCATATGGGCCTACTCATCGAGCCCAATCCATCCGCAATAAATTTACAATTACACGAATTCGCGGGGCCTACGTATTATCACAGTTTGAGGAACGGCTCTGGATTTGGCTTCATGGTTATAGCTCAAAAAAGCGATGAACAACTCGACTCAACCAAAGCGCAAAAAAGACGCTGGCTTCACCCTCATCGAAGTGGCCCTCTCGGCCACGGTGATGTTGTTCGTGATTGCCGGTATGCTCAGCGCCGTGACTTCCGGAGCCCAAATGCTCGACAGCTCCAATCGGATGGTCACCGCGAGCAACTTGATCACCCACCACGTCAACGAGCTGCGCCTCGAGGGGTGGGAAGAGGTTTCTCGCCTCCCGGCTAACCGCACCCTGAGCGTCCCCGCTCGCTTTTCCTCCGTCGCTGATGGCATGAGCATTAGCCGCACCGTCGTTGAGGAAGAAACCGATCTCTACCGCGTCACCTTCGCCGTTTCATGGACGGGGATCACCGGACGCAATTACACCGAAAGTGAAGATGCCCTCTTCGCGAAGAACGGACTCAGCGCTAGCTATGGTTACTGATCTCCAGCGTCCTCGGCAGTTGTCGCGTGGGTTTACCCTCGTTGAGCTCCTCATTGGGGCAACGATTTCGGCTATCATCACGCTGGGCGTCATCACCGCCTTTACTTTCCTCGGCCGCAACATGGTGCGTATCGCCAACAACAGTGACCTACAAAGCCGCGCGGCCATCGCATCGGCCACGGTCCAAAAAGACGTCGCCAACACCGACGCCGTGGTTGCCGTGAGTGCCACGGGCATGACCCTGACCGTCGACACCGGAGCCGGCACCGACACCGTCGTCTACGCCTACGACGCCAACACGGACGAGATCACACGCACCGATTCAAACCAGACCTACGTCGTGCTGCGAAAGGTCACCGCCTGCGCTTTCACCTTTACTGACTCAAACGGCAGCACCACCACGACCGCGACTTCCGTTAAGAAGATTGAACTGGACGCCACCACCGCTACCGGCGTGTTCGATTCCGGCACCTATGTGACCCACCAACTTGTTTCGCCAGCCATGATTGTGGCGGGCTCCGGGCTCTAACCCCTTACCATGACTCCCAACCGCATACATTCCGAGCGAGGCGCGACCATGTTGGCCGCACTTTCCTTCGCGTCGGTATTGGCCATCTCCTTGGCCAGTTACGTGGCGGTAAGCTACAACACGCTTGAGCGGGTTGATGAACGGGTCACGGCTGCCAGCCAACTGCTCGAAGGCGAAAACGTCCTCGAGGAAACGCTTTATGAGGTTTCCAACTCCGATTTCGCGGATTGGGCGATGGATGGTTCCAGCGCCAGCCGCACAGTGACCGGAGTCGACCTGGCCCAACTCGCCGAGTCTCTGCCCATCGATTTCACGGAAACGGTCAGTGTCGAAGCTGCTCCTGCGCCCAAGCAGTCCATCCCTGATGCCTTCGCCAACCTGTTCAGCCGTTTGGGGCTGCGCGAACCGGCTCCCGCCGAGGCCGAAGAGGAAGTTGTCATCGATTCGGACCAGATTCAGATGCAGCTGACCGGTCTCGGCGACGACTCCGATCAACGCACCCTGACCCTGACTCAGCAAACCGAGCTCGACGACGGTTCGATCGAAACCCGCACGCTGACCGCGACCATGTCGCCCATCTCTCCTTTCCAAGTCGCGATCGCCGCCGACCGCACCATCCGGCTACGCCGCAACGGAGTCGTCGACAGCTATGATTCCCGCGTGGGTGAATACGGCGGCAGCAACGTTGGTCATGAGGCCGTGCTTTCCGGCAACTACGTCAGTGTGACCCGCGCCCAGATTAACGGCTACGCCGCCAGTGTGGCCCGCAGCCCCTACTTTGGAAGGCGCGCGAGTTTGCAAGGCCCCGATTCAAATCAGCGGGTTAACGTCGATACGACCCGCATCATTCCCACTCCCTATAAGCCGAACTTGGACACCCTGGAGGCCTCCGGGGTAGGATCCCTTTACAGTGGCCCCAACTCCACGCTGGGTTCCAACCGCTCCTCCGAGCCCCGCCTCTACTACGCCAGCGACATCAACCTGAGCCGCAACGAGCAGATCTTCATCGACGGCCCTACCCGGCTGGTAGTCGATGGTGACATCAACCTGCGCGACAACTCCGCCATCGTCGTCAACCCCCGGGCCTCACTCGAGATCCACGTGGAAGGCAATGTGAGCCTGGACGGGCGCGGCATCGTCAACCTTTCCGAGGTGCCGGCCAACGTGGCCATCATCGGCACCAACTCGGATACCCGCAGCATCATCTTCCGCGGAGACGAGGCCCTGCACGGCGCCATCTTCGCGCCCAACTCAGATTTCTATGCCTACGGCAATCGCACCACCCGCACCATTTACGGGGCGATCGTAGCCAAAAAAGTGGTCTTCGACGACGACACCAATTTCCACTTCGATGTCGCTTTGCGGGACGCCCATTTCGACGGTATCGAAAAGGCCTACGCGTTCGATCCTGCAGAATGAGGGGCTCCGCCGCAGGCGGAATATTTCTCAACCGAATCTCGCCAAAAGGCGTGGGTTGAGTAACGAAAGGGGCAACCATGTTCGAACGCGCACCCCGTAGCACCATCCTCGTGCACACCACCACCCAGTACGTCCGGGTGGCCGTGTTGGAGCGTTCGACTCCCGAAACCGCCACCATCAGTGACGCCGCCGAATTTGCGATCGACGACGAAGAGTCCCTGAAACAGTGGGTCGAAGAACACGCCAACGACGGTCCCGGCTGGGTGGCAGGTTACTGTGGTTTCCAACCCTCCGGCAGCATGTTGATCCGGGAGGATCTGGTCGTCCGCGAGCCTCCGCCCAAACTCGACGCCATTGCCCCCCTGGTGGATCGCCGGGCTCGCAGTCATCCGGAAGAAGGCTGGAGTATTGGCATCGTTGATGCCGTCACCGGAAAATCGCTGGCCCAGGCCGCCGGTCCCTGCACTGCCCTCATCGTGGCGATGCCGCGCAACGAAGTGAGGTTGCACCAGGAAAAGCTGCTCGAAGCCGGAGTTCGCCCCCGCCGCTTGGAGTACACGCCGCTGAGCACGCTCGGGGCCATCAAGTCACACTTTTCCAGCGAACTCTCCGACGCCGCGATGGCCGTCTGCGAATTTAGCGCAACCGAAACGACCCTCTATTTCATCGATCGCAAAGGCATCCACCCCCAGGATCCCGTGCCGTTTGGCTTGGGTAACCTCGAAGAGAGCGCTCAAAAGGAGCTTAAACTCGAATCCATGGAGGAAGTGCGGGAAAAAATGGATAACCCGGACGAGGATCTGAACCGCCGCGCTCCGCGTCTCCTCCGTGTCTTTGCGAGCCACTTACGACTGACCCTCGACTACTACGAGCACCAAACCGGCCGGGTGGTCGGTTCAATGTTCCCGCTCAGCCTGCCGTCCAACCGGCGTTGGTTGGCCCCGGCGATGGCGCAGGCCGTTGATCTGGTGGTGCCTCATCTCGACTTGCTCGACTGGGCTTCCCAGCGCGGCTTGGATTTTGACGAACTACCCGCCGAGGGTGAAGGTTGGCTCCCTACTTTAGCCCTCGCCGCGAACCTCAATTCCGAACCTGCCAATGGCCCAGCGTCCTAGCCTCATCGCCCCCCACGATGACTGGCGGTTGGACTTCACGCTGGTCGACGAGCTGCCCGAGGATTCCGTCATCGGACGGAACTTTATCGGCCACGCCATTGCCGGACTGTTTGCCGCCGCCGCCCTCCTAGCCCTCGCCTGGACGTCCTACGACCTCTGGGCAGCCAGCCAGGGGATCAAAGACTGGGACGCCCGCATCGGCGGGGCCTCGGGCGACCTCAAAGAGGTGGAACGCCTGCAGCGGGACTACGTGCTCGCCACCGACCAGTTGGATGAGATCCACGAGATGATGAACAATCCCATCGCGTTGACCGTTCTCCTGGCGGAGATCGGCCGCACGCTGCCCAAGATTGTGAGTTTGGATATGATCGAATCCTACGACGGTGAGATCGTGTTTCGCGGCACCCTCGAGGCCAGCTCGGAGCAAGCCAGTCGCTTGATCGGCAATTACGTCAAAGGCCTGGAAGACAATCCCGTGATCGGCCCCTATTTCGATGACATCAAACTATCGGGGCTTGAACGTTTCGACGACGAGGAGGGCCTGAGCTTCGAGTTCACCATGGCACCCAAAACGGAGGACGAAGATGCTTGATCGCTTTAAAGAGTTCATCCGGTCACAGCCCTTTGTCACGGCCTGCATCGTCATTTGTGGGCTGAGTTTGGTGGGGGTCTGGTGGGTTCGGCGTCAAACCGAAGCCTACGAAATGGAGCTCGCTCGCGTGACCGAACAAGGAACCGAAACTCTGGGACTTGTCGCCATGCGAAACATGCTTCAGAGCGAACTCGAGCTGGTGCAAAACGCGATCGGACGCACCGACGACAATCTCGTGATTGAGGAAAACCTCGCCGAAAACCTGTGGTATTTCTACAGCATCGAGGGGCAGACCGAAACCCGTCTCACGGAGCTTCGCCAACTGGAGCCCGCGGCCTTGGGGGCCGATGAAACCTACCTGCGCGTGCCTTATGAACTCAGCGCGACCGGTGATTTTGTCGGCATCAGCGAATTTCTTCGTCAACTCGAGGTCGGCCCCCGACTGGTCCACATTCGGGACTTTACGATTCGTCGGGAAGCCGAAGCCGAAGAGTTGCTGTCCCTCGACCTATCGGTGGAAATGCTGGGAGCGCCCTAATGCGAAAGACGCTTAACATACTCTTCGGACTTCTGTCCCTAACCGTGGCTCCTTTCGCTCTCGCGCAGGAGGAGATTCGTTCGGAATTGGAAAAACGCACCTCTGCGGCGCGGGCCCAGATCGATGAACTATTCGACCAGCGGGACAATCCCATCCCCCCGCTGACGCCCGAAATGAATCCCTTCTTCCGCGTGGCGGGCTTTGTGCCTGAGGCGCCGGTGGAAAACGACGAAGAGGAGGAAATATTTGTGCCGCCGCCCCGCAAGGAGGCCGAACTCCTGGAGGCCATCGCGGCGAGCCTCAAGATCAACGGCATCGTCACCTACAACAACCGGGATCTGATCGTCATCAACCAGGCGCCCACGCCCGCCGGCCGGATGATCACTGTCGAGTTTGAAGGTAAAACCTACTTCGTGCGGGTCGAGGAGATCTTCTCCAACCGGGTGGTCCTGTCACTGGGGTCGGCCTTCACCATCCTCCCCATCGCCATCGAAACACCTCCTACCGACGGTCAGATCACGCCCGGTGCTCCCACCCCGGGACTGTAGTAATCGATCAGTTCCCCCCGATCGGCTGAGTCGACTCGGCGGACTTGCCGTCCCTTCACCATGACCCGCCCTTCGAACCCCGAAGCCCCTTGGCAGGCTGGTCTCCGCGGAGCCCGGGCCAATCTGGTGCCGGGATTGGTCCTGCAGGCCTTCGCGCTGTCCTTGGTGATCGGGTATTATTTCGCGCCGGGTGTGTCCGAAACGCTACGCCATCTGGAGGATTTTCGGCACCGCACAGGCGTGCTCTACAGCATCTGCTCGACGGGCCTGTTCGGCGGGTTGATTCCGTGGCTCTACATCAAGTTTCACCCCGCTACCCGGCACCGTTACTCGGTCGCCCAGGGCGTGGGGCTCGTGGCTTTCTGGGCCTATAAAGGCGTGGAAATGCACCTGCTCT
>CAKZMS010000415.1 GCA_937128785.1 uncultured Opitutaceae bacterium
GTCTCCGCCGGGACCTTGGCCGCCACCGCCTTGTTGCTGACCAGGGCCTTGTTCGTCCTTGGTCGGGGGGGGAGGCTGACCTCCGGGCTTTTCGAATTGGGCAATCTGAGACTGCTCCGGTCGTTCTTCTTCCGGGTATTGGGAACCGTCGACGATCGAGGGATCAGGAATCTTGGAGGTGCCGCGGGACGAGGTCCGGGAGTTGACCGTGGTAGAGGGACGCTGGGCGGGTTCCCAGGAAGTGGGGCGCTCCAGGGCCGGACGGGAGGTCCGCATGGGCGGGAGATCAGTCTGGGCGAAAACCCAGTTAAAGCCCGGACTCAAGAGGAGGGCAGGGAGTCCGATCTTTAGGAGGTTGCGCGGGGTTTTCATGACGCAAACTCAGGTATCGGCGCGGGTCTTGCAGACGACGGAAACGACGTTGGTCGACATTTGCGGACGCACCTTCAGGAGCAGCATGACGTCCTGATAATTTTTGCGTCGGCCGATCACCTCGTAATCACCGGGGGGAAGCGCGACGGCTTCCTCTTTGATTTTTCCGAGCATGCGGAAATTCGTGATACTCACCCAGGTCTTGGTATCGGAAACGAACGTGATGTTTACCGGGGTGCTGTTCAGCTCGAGCACGCGGCGCATCTCCGTGGCTTCGGGGGTGATCTCCAGATAGCCAGGCTTGGTCTGCATGGCTTGGTTGAAGGCCCGGATCGCAGCCTGGAAGTCCGATGCCATCAGGTGCTGCTCGGACAGCTCCAACAGTTTCTCATATTCGAGGAGAGCGCGGACGGTGCGGCCAACGCGGATGAGGCCCTCGATCGCCTCCTCATAATCCGGCTCGAGGTCGAGCAACCGTTCGTAGGCGTCGCGGGCTTCGTCCCACAGGTAATCACGCTCCAAGTCGTAGGCCTCCGCGAGGGTGTTGTGGACCATGGCGGCGTGGTGCTCCTCGTGGGCATTGTCCAACGCATCCTCGATGTCGGTGCGCTTGGGATAGACCTCGAGGGCTTGTTCGTAATTGGCGATGACCGTGTCCCAGTCGGCGTCTGCCGCAGCGGTTTCGGCGGCACTCACAAAACCGTTGAACAGGAATTCCTGCTGGTCCTTGCGAGCCCGGGCGGCGCCTTGCTGGGCGGTGGCGTTGAATTCGTCGAGTTCGAAGGCCTCGTCGTAGTTGGCGATCGCGACGTCGTAGTCACCGTTGTCCTCGGCGATGCGAGCCTTGGCCAGGAGTTCGAATACTTGGGAAGCGTTTTCGGCCCGGGCGAGTCCGCGCAGGCCGGCTTCGTTGGCGCTGTCGTATTCGAGGGCGTTCTGGAAGGCGGTCTCGGCGGCGGTGCGGTCACCATTTTTGAGCGCCATTTGGCCGGTGCGCAGGCTGTCCTTCACGAAGGCCTCCTTGTCGGCTTCGAATGTGTCGAGGGTATCGTTGGCCTCGTCGAAGGCCTGCCAGGCGGCGCGGAAGGATCCGCCCTCCAGCAGGTGGCGGCCTTCGCCGATGGAGGTGAAGGCGACGTCGTAGGCTTCGGGGGCGAAACTCTTGTAGCGTTCGATGGCCCGCAGGCGGGAGTAGAGGTCGTCGTAGCGCTTGTTGGCGTTGCGCTGCATTTCGACGGTCTCGGTAAACTCCTCGGTGGCGGGGATCACCCGTTCGAGCGCAGCGGCAGCGTCGGCGTAGTCGCCGTTGCGCAATTGGGTTTCAGCCAGGAGGAACGCCTTTTCGACGAGAGCGATCTCCTGCAGCAGCCCCTCGTGATTCACCGGGAGGCTGCGCGCGGCCCCGATGGCCTGGGAGGCGTTTTCGTAGGCGAGCTCGGCCCGGCCGCGGTTTTTGAAGGCAAGTTCCTGCTCTTCCTGGGCGGTCATGACCGGTCCGACGGCGGGACCCTCCTGCAGGGAGCGCCAAGAGACGCCGACCGCGACGACGGCCAAAAGAACGGCGACGATGGCGATGCCGGCGAAGAGTTTGGTGCGATTGGGACCGCCGGTCGGGCGGTTGCCTTGGTGGGCAGAGGTATTCCAATCAATGACCTGATGCTTGGGTGACTTTTTGTCGGGCATGGGCTGGGCGAGCTAAAGTAAAGTTGTTGAGCAGAAGGTTGGACTGCAGGGATCGGGAATTGTTCAGACCGAATCGCGAATTCGAAAAATGATGCAAATACCCCGGAAACTCAACGAAGAGAGCAGATTTCGGGCTCATCGGGGCTGAATTTATCGGGAAACTTGCGATTGTGGACGAAGTGGAACAAATGAAAGCCGCTGACGGTCAGTGTTCCCTTCGTCCTAGGCTTTTCGAACCAAGTCCCCGTTATCATGTCGTCTCGTCTCTCTTTTGCCCCGGTCGCTGCGCTCTGCGCGGCCGCGTTCCTGTTGCTCACCTCTACCGGGTGTCAGGAGGTTCCCGTCACGGGCCGCAGTGCGGTGAGCCTTGTTGATGATAAAGACATTACAGAGAAGGCTTTGGTCGAATTTGAGCAGATCAAAAGCATGCAGCGCCTCTCCCGGAATCCGGCCCAGATGCGCATCGTGCATCAGATCGGCTCCCGCCTCTCCCGCACCGTGTTCTGGGACGTGCCCCACGCGGAGTGGGAGTTTGTGGTTTTTGAGGCCCCCGGCGTGCTCAACGCCTTCGCCATGCCCGGCGGGAAAGTGGGCGTATTTTCCGGCTTGATCGACTTTTGTGAAAACGAGGACCAGCTCGCGTCTGTGCTGGCTCACGAGATCGCCCACGTGGCCGCCCGCCACACCCACGAAAAGTATTCGCAGGGCATGTTACTCAAACCACTGGGGACCGCGGCCTCGATCGGCGTCGGCATGTCCACCGGCTCGACGGGCATTTATCTCCCCAGTGTGGGTTCGGCCGTCGGCAGCGGCGCCACCTCCCTGACCCAATCGGCTTTTGACCGGGGCAAAGAGCTCGAAGCGGATCACATCGGCCTGATCTATATGGCCAAAGCCGGTTACGACCCGCGCGAGTCGCTCCGCCTTCTCCAGCGCATGGAGGAACACATCGCCTCCCAGGGCGGCCCCACTTCCAACGGTTGGTTCGCCAACCACCCGGGTTTCCCGGAACGTCAGATCCAGATCAACGAACGCATGCCTGAGGCGATGGCCATCTACGAGAAGGGCGAGACTCAGCAAACCCACACCGTCATTGAATAGGTTCACGCTGATCCGCCTCAAATGGTTGGTGACCATCGGTGTCGCCGGAGCTGTCGCTGCGTTGCAAGCGGCGGATAATTTTGTGCCCCCGCGGCTGACGCGTCCGGTCGAACCGGAATACCCCCGAGGTCTGCATGACGCCGGGGTGGAAGGCCAGGTAGAGGCGGTGTTTCGCGTTGATCGCAGAGGCGAGGTGACGGACCCGGATGTCGCTTTCGCGACGCACAAGGAGTTTGGCGAAGCGGTCAAAGCCGTGATCACCAAGTGGCGCTTCACACCGGCTCGCCGTGACGGTCAAGCCATCGACCAACGGGTGCGCATGCCGGTGGTGTTCACCATCTCGGCCAATGATCCCCTGAGCAAATGGGCGGGTCGCAAGGTTTTCAAAAAATTCGCCCAAGATCCGTTGCCCGCTGATGACCTGGATACGTGGCCCGAGCCGGTGGCTTGGATCGAACCGTATTATCCTTCTCAGCTCAACGGCTCCGGCAAACGGGGCGAAGTCATTGTTACTTTTGTCGTCGATGAGCACGGCGACGTGGTGAATCCCGAAGTTCTGGTGGGGGAAGATCCGCACTTCATTGCGTCCGCGCTGGCGGCGACGGTGAGCCTCGAGTTTTCGCCCCACATGACGGACGACGGGCCGGCGCCGGTTTCCATGTCGGTCTCCTACAAATTCGACGAGAAGAAGCAGGAGCAGTGGGAACGCATCAGCGATGAGGGTCGCAAGTAGCCCGAACTAGCCACCATCGCATCCCTCCCTCGACTTGGCTTAAAGAATCCCGCTACGGTAGCGGGTAACTTTCTTTGATGGCGAAGCGTTGGCACCTCTATTCTGAAGACCGGTTGCTCGAAATGCGATTGTGCGACCTGTCGCTCTCGCTCAAGGGCAGCGTGATGGCGGAGCGGATCGATCGGCTTCACGCCGAGTTGGGGAGTGTGGGGTTGCAGTTTCGGCCCCATTGCTGGTTGGGCGTCGAGTGGTTTACGCCGGACGGCGTTCCTGGAATCGCCGTTCCGTTTTATCTCGCCCATCCGCGACTCGTGCAGTTGGAGCGTAAGTTCATGGTCGAGGCGGAAGGGCACGCCGAGGCATCCTGCATGCGGATCCTGCGGCATGAAGCCGGCCACGCCGTGGACAACGCTTTTCGCCTGCATCGGCGGAAACGTTGGCGCGACGTATTCGGTTCCTTCACCCAGCCATATCCGGACACCTATCGGCCGCGGCCCGGGGATCGTAATTTTGTCCAGCACCTGAACGGTTGGTATGCGCAGGCGCATCCGGCGGAAGACTTCGCGGAGACGTTTGCGGTGTGGCTTACTCCCGGATCGGCCTGGCGCACCCGTTTCGGCGACTGGCCGGCCCTCTGGAAGCTGAAATATGTCGACGAGCTCATGGCAGAGATTGCCGCCACCACGCCGCCCGTGCGCTCCCGCCGGCACGTTGAACCGCTGCGTGAAGTTACGATGACTCTCGGCGAATACTACGAGCAGAAGCGCGCCGACTATGCCGTCGATTGGCCCGGTCATTACGATGACGACTTGGCGGAGGTTTTTGAGCACTGTCCGCGCCCCAACCGGCGTCCGGCCGCGGCAGCTTGGTTGCGCACGCACCGGCGGGAGTTGGCCCGCACGGTGGGGGAAGCGACCGGGGTGCCGGCCTATACCATTGAGCAACTGTTGCGCGCGATGATCGATCGGTGCCGGGTCTTGAAGTTGCGGTTGCGTTACCCGCCCCGGGCCACCCGGGAAAAGGCTTTGCTGATGTTGACGGTTCACACCATGCAAGCCGTGCACGGACGCTACTTCCCCATCGCGCTATGACGACACCCCGCCGCCTCAAACCCCTCCGGATTCTCGCCTTGATGCACGAGGCGCTGGTGCCGCCGGATTCGATTGAAGGGCTGACGGAGGAGCAGATTCACCCGTGGAAAATGGAGTATGACGTGAAGGTCACGCTCGAGCGCATGGGCCATGAAGTGCATCCGGTGGGGATCTACGGGGATTTGAGTGTGCTGCGTGAGGCTTTGGACCGAGTGCAGCCCGACATCGTTTTCAACATGATGGAGGAGTTCGATGGTCAGCCGTTGTTTGATCAGCACCTTGTCAGCTTTTTGGAGCTCAACAAAGTGC
>CAKZMS010000416.1 GCA_937128785.1 uncultured Opitutaceae bacterium
CCTCGGTAATTGGCAGGAAATCTCCGCGATCAAACTAAGGCTTGCGCGGCGAGCTGCGAAATCCATCAACTGAGGCTGTATGCCCGCTCAAAACGACGCCTCTCCCTATTCGAAGACCAATCCTTATTTGGCCCGAATTTCCGAGAACCGACTCCTTAACGCTGAAGGTTCGGCGAAGGAAACCCGCCATTTTGTGGTGGATATCGAGGGCAGTGGACTCAGCTACACCGTGGGGGACTCACTCGGGGTGTTCGCCACCAATCGCATCGAGGAGGTGGAGGAGTTGCTGCAGGTCATCGGCGCGACGGGCGACGAATTGGTCTCACCCAAAATGTTGAAGCTCGAGCAGCCGATCACGCTGCGGGAAGCCTGGACCAGTCGTCTGGCCCTGGCGGGTCCCACCCCGATGCTGTTGAAAACGCTGATTACGAAGGCCACTGCGGCGGAGGAAAAGGCGAAGCTGGAATCACTCGTGGCTCCGGAAAACAAGGACGCGCTCAAGCCCTGGTTGGAGCAGCGGCACTACATCGATATTCTCACGGAGTTTCCCAGCGCCAAGCTCAGCCCGCAGGAGTTGGTGGACCTGCAACGCAAACTGATGCCGCGGCTCTACTCCATCGCATCCTCCCCGAAGGTTTCGCCGCAGGGGGTGCACCTCACCGTGGCCATCGTCCGTTATGAAACGCTCGGCAAGGAACGCGTGGGCGTGGCTTCTTCGTTCATGGCGGATCGAGTCACGGTGAACGAAACCCCGGTGCCGGTTTTTGTTTCCAACTCCCACTTCGGACTCCCCGAGGATCACGCGGACAAGGACATCATCATGGTTGGTCCGGGCACGGGCATCGCACCGTTCCGGGCGTTTGTGCAGGAACGCGAAGGCAACTCCGCCGGTGGCCGCAACTGGGTGTTCTTTGGTGATCAGCACGAAGCGACGGACTATCTCTACGGCGACGAGTGGAAGAACTACGTCGCCCAAGGTGACGTGCATAAACTGGACCTCGCCTGGTCGCGTGACCAAGCCGAGAAGGTTTACGTGCAGGACAAGATGCGCGAAAACGGTGCCGAGCTTTGGTCCTGGCTGCAGGGGGGCGCGATTTTCTACGTCTGTGGTGACGCCAAGCGCATGGCCAAGGACGTGGATCAAGCCCTTCATGATATCGCCGCCGAACACGGTGGCATGTCCGCCGAAGAAGCGGCCGCCTACGTCAAGCAGCTCAAGAAGGACAAGCGCTACCAACGCGACGTTTACTGATATAGCGTAGCGCTGTGCTTCAGCCGGCGTTTCGGTGGAGTAAGATAGAGAGGGGCGCGATCTCCCCCCGCCCTCACCCGGAGGCCTTAAGGAAGGCTCCGCCCATCACGAACAGGATTACGGCCAAGGTCACGTAGGCGAAGGCGTTGGCTCCGCCGTAGATTAACAGGAAAACCAACGGCACGAATGCCAGGGCGATCGCGCTCCAGCCGATGATTTGATTGGGACGGGCCTCATCGAGGTTTTCGCCGACCTCCTTCGCTACGTCGACGGGACGGGCGATCCGTCGGTAGAAGTCCTCCGTGCGCTCGGGCAGCGCCGTGATGTCCCGTCCGTAGGCCGGCGTGAAGACAAAGCTCAATACCGCCACTCCGATCGAGGTCAGGGCGAGCCAAACCGCCGTGGCCTCACCTCCCAGCACGCGGGGAACCCAATTGCCGGTGATGTCGTGGGAGGAAACCAACCCGAGGCCGAGGAAGAGCACGCCGCCCAATGCCAAACATCCCAGCGCCGCGTGCAGTCGGCTACGGTTGTGCAGAGAGCCGAGCGTTCGCGAAACCATCAACACAATGAAGGTCGTGAACACGACCGCGATGTATTGGGAACCCAGCTCCCAATTCAGGTCGAAGCGGGTCAGGGCCGCCACGGCGATACCACTGATGATGGAAGGAATGGCTGCCCAAGTGGACGGGATTTTGGTGATGACGCCCACCAACAAGGGCACGCTCACGGGGATACCCACCAAGCCGAGCACGATGTTGGCAAAAGTAAACAGGCCCCAAGAACTGTTGACGATGATGATCGCCATGGTGATGGCGGCGAGGGCGAGAAAGACCACGACGATGCGGCCCACCCACAGCAGCTCTTTCTGCGTGGCATTTTTGCGAAAATGGCCCTTGTAGAGATCGATCGAAATGATGGACGAGAGGGTGTTCCAAACGCTGTCGAGTGCCGACATCGAAGCCGCGATCATCGCGGCGATGAACAGCCCTACGATTCCCGCTGGCAGGTAGTGCACGACCACTGCGATGAAGATGGATTCCTCGGGTTTGGAGCTGCCGGCGAAGGCTACGAGCTGACTGACCTCCGGCCACAGGAATTTGCCCACGAGGGGAGGCAAGCCGAAGAGGAAGGGCGACAAGGCGTAGAGTGCGATGGTCATCCATCCCGTCCGCCGGGCGGCCTTTTCGTCCTTCACGAGGAAGAAGCGCTGGGCCTTGTCCCCCACCGCGTTGCCGAAGATCGCAAATGAAACCAACCCGATCATATACAGCGGCGAGTAGTAGGCTCCGTTGGGTAAAATGTGTTCCCACTCGAAGGATGGCACGCCGGCAATCAGCTCAGTCGGACTAATCGGGTTGGCCCCGAAAAAGACGATGATGAGGAGCACCACACAAACCGAGAGCAGCACGATAAACTGGAGCACATCCGTCATGCTCACCGCCCAGATGCCCCCGGCCACGGAGTAGAGCAGCACAAAGAATCCGAAGAAGATGATCAGACCATTAACCGCCCACGGGACGTCGGGGAAAAGCGCCGGGGCGGAGATTCGCGCGACCGCTGCGAGATGCTGTCCGGGCCAATAGAGCATGCTCACACAGAGCACCAAGCCAATGACCAGCCGCGTGGTATGGTTATAGCGTTCCTCCACGTATTCGACCGGCGAGGACAGCCGGGCTCGACGCCACTTCACCGCGGACAGCAGGAAGCCGATGAAAAACCCCAGCGGATTGGCGATGAAGAACAGGATGCCGAACCAACTCGTGTTGTAGACGAAGCTCGCCGCGCCGGTGAACATCCACGCCGAAAACGTTGACATGTAGAGGGACACCCCGGCCGCCCACCACGGGATGCGGTTGCCGCCGACGAAGAAGTCCTTACCCGATTTGTTGTTCTTAGTGAAGAGAAAGCCGGCGCCAAAAACGGCGATGAGATATAGCGCGACGACAAAATAGTCGGACTGATCGAGGCCGGAAAAGCTGGGCTCGGGAGTTTGCAAAACGAAGGGGAGAAACGAGGGTGAGATCGGGGGACTTCGGTCCCGCGGCAGGCGCGGCCGGAATCAACTAGGAGATACCCCAAACGGTTTTGATAGAAATATCCGCATGAATATTTCTGAAAAATCCCACGCAGGACGGTTGGTTCAGCCCTCCGCGGCGCGTAAGAACAGTCCGCCGATCGCGGCCAGGATAGCGCTGAGGGCCAGGTAGGTTGCCGCATCCGCGAAGCCATAGACGAGCATCAGGATCAAGGGCACGCCGGCGAGAGCCAAGGTGCCCAGACCGATTACCCGGTTGGGCCGGCCGTTGCTGGTGGTCTCGTCCACCTCGCGCGCGACATCGACGGGACGTTGGACCCGGGCGAAGAACTCGTCCACTCGAGTCGGCGGGTTGGCCTGTTCGCGGCTGTAGAGTGGAGCGAAGCCGAGATTTAAAATAGTCACGCTCAGTGCGGCGACGGTGAGCCACCCTAGATGGGCTCCACCCGCCGCGATGATTTGATGATGACCGCCCTCCATCGTGGGTGCGTTCAGCCAGGCTCCGATCACCCAAATCACCGCGCCGATTGATCCGGCACCGGCGATGGCGCGCAGGGGGCTTCGTAGATGCAGACGTCCCAGCCAGCGAGATGCCAGCAACACGGTCAGCGCGGTGGCGATTACCGCCAGGTATTGGGGGCCCAGGGTCCAGTTGAAGACAAACCGCGTGATCGCGGCTACCATGATACCGGACAGGATCGAAGGGATTGCCGACCACGTGCAAGGGGTCCGGCTGATCAATCCGACCATGAGAGGAATGGTCACCGGGATCCCGACGAGACCCAGCACCATGTTGCCGATGGTGAAGATGCCGAGGCTGCTGTTGACGATTAACAGCGCCATGGTGATCGCGGAAATCGCCAGAAAAACCACGACGATGCGGCCGACCCACAACAACTCCTGCTGGGTGGCTTCCGGCCGGAAATGTCCGCGGTAGAGATCGATCGAAACGATCGATGAAACCGTGTTCCAGACACTGTCCAAGGCGGACATGGAGGCGGCGATCATCGCGGCGATGAACAACCCGATAATTCCGGCCGGCAGGTAGTGAATCACCACGGCGATGAAAATGGACTCATCCGGTTTGGAGCCTCCCGCAAACGCCACGAGTTGGGCGGCCTCCGGCCACAGCACCTTGCCGATCAGCGGGGGAATGCCGAACAGCAGAGGCGAACTGAAAAACAAAGCGATCGCGAGCCAGCCGGTTTTTTTGACCGCCTTCTCATCGCGAACCAGGAAGAAGCGTTGGGCCTTGTCGCCGACCACGTTGCCGAAGATGCCGGCGACGACGAAGCCGATGATATACCAATGGGTGTAAGTGGTGCCGGGCCGGTAACTGTGGCTCCATTCGATCGCGGGCAGCGTTTGCAGCGCCGCGACCATGCCGCCGATGTCCGGTGCCCAAAAAATCACTACGAGCAAGACGGTGCAGACCGAGAGCAGCACAATGAACTGCAGCACGTCGGTCATGCTCACGGCCCAGATGCCGCCGGCGACCGAGTAGATCAGCACGAACACCCCGAAGAATAGAATCAATCCACTCACCGCGAATTCCGACCCCGGGAAGATGGCCGGCGCCGCGATCCGGGCCACCGAGGCCAGGTGCTGACCCGGCCAATACATCATGCTCACGATCATCACCACCCCGATCACGACGCGGGTGCGGTGATTGTAGCGCTCCTCGACAAACTCCACCGGGGAGGAGATCCGCGCTCGCCGCCAACGCACCGCTGCGAGGAGGAAACCCACGACAAATCCCGCCGGTTTGATGGCGAAGTAGAGGAAACCGAACCATCCGGTGTTGTAGACGAAACTGGCCGCCCCGGTGAACATCCAAGCCGAGAACGTCGACATGTAGAGCGATACTCCGGCCGCCCACCACGGGATTCGATTCCCGCCCACGAAAAAGTCTTTGCCCGACTTGTTGTTCTTGGTGAACAGGAATCCCGCGCCAAAGACCGCGGCGAGATAGAGCAGGATCACGGCATAGTCGGCGA
>CAKZMS010000417.1 GCA_937128785.1 uncultured Opitutaceae bacterium
CTCGAAGCCCATACCCCGAAGAGCCACGAAACACCCATGACTTCACTCAAACTGGAAACGAGAAAACCACCGGCAATGGCTCCCGCCGCCGAACCTCCCGCAATCAGACCAAACAGTCTTTTTGCCTCACTCAGATCGAAGAAACCATCGATGAAGTTCCATAACAGCGAGTAGAGGGCGATATACCACAGCGAGCCATAGAACATCGCCACGTAGTAGATCCAGTCCGGTGGGTCCTCTGTCCGTAGCAAAGCCGAGAATCCGAAACCGCCCAGTACCAATATCACGATCGTGGCCACGAACAGAAAATCGATACCCCAACGGTTAAGAATCCGCGTGTAGGCACTGATGTAAGCCAACATCAGCAAAGGCATCAACGCGTAGATGACCGGCAATTGATCGGACCCGATATTCGAAATAAACAGCGAGTCCGCTGCGCTCACGCCAATCGCCAAACCGCCCTGCAAGACGGCCCCCAGAATCATGAAAGGAACCACCCGCCAGGGGTCGCTGGCCTTGTAGCGGTATTGCTTGGTCATTCCTCGAAGTGCACAGACTGGGAGCGTTCAGTCTCATCGCCGGAAGGTCCCGCGACTCAAAACCCCATTACTTTCGGGCCACCGCCCCCACCAATGCGAGCATAACTTTATGCTCTTAGCCAACGTAGTCGTTTGGAAACCAACCGGTTAATGCTTACTGACGCAAAATGAGGCTCTTTTTTAAATTTGCTCTAACCTCCGACGGCCCCTGCATTTACACCATGCGACGCTCTATCCTCCTGACTACTTTGCTGGTTTGTTTAACAACGCTGGCCAGTGCGGCGTCTATCCGCCTGAAAAACGGCACCGTGATCGAGGGTGAGATCACCAACGACGACGGCACCACCGTGACGATTCAAGCCGACCTCATTGGCGAGATCAAAGTGGCCCGATCCGATATCGACAGTCATCGGAAGGACACCGATTCCGCCGCCGATCCTGCGGCCACCACCAGTGCCGTGGCCCGCGTCACCGCCCCCAGCCCGGTGCAAGTTGCTCGGTCCGAGACCGAAAAAGACCCCAACAAACCCTACGTGAAGCGATCCATTTCCTTCAACGGCAACTACAGCACTCCCAACTTCAGCCAGGGCCCGTTGGGCTCCACCCCGGTCCCCCCCGGTCTTCCCGGAACTGGAGCCCAACTCGGGCTGCAGGGGGTGACCTACAATTATGGGGTGTCCGGCCTCTACCTTCGGGCGACCAAAAGTTCCGTTTTGGAAATGAAGGGAAATTTCAACCAGGCTGAATACGAGCCGGCCGGCAAAGTCGTCGATGCCTACGGAGCCGAGATCAATGTGCTGAAAATGCGTCCAAATCCAGACCATTACTTTTTCGGCAGCGCCGCCTACAAGGTGGATAAGATCGCCCTTATCGACTACGAATTCGAAACCATCGGTGGTTATGGATTTAAGATGTTGGAAACCGACAAAGCGCTGTTGCACTTCGGACCCGGTGTCGGTGTTTCCCAGGCTAAGCAGGGCACCATCTACGACGAGGACTGGATTGTTTCGGTCGGATTCTTTGAACGTTTCGAGTACAAATTCAACGAGCAGGTCAGCCTGGAGCAACGGCTCAAGGGCCGGCTTGGCGTGGAAGAGACCGACGTCTGGAAGCTGGATGCGGAAGTAAAGCTCAAAGCCGCCCTCACCAAGCAAGTCGCCTTCACCATCACTGGTAACTACAGTGATGATAATACCCTGGGGCCGATTCCCGGAACCATTCTGGAAGGACTGGGACCGCTGGGGCCGATCTATTCTGTATTCTCGCCGGCTAAAAAAGGACGTCTCAGCATTCAGTCCGGCATCGAGTTTGATTTCTGATCAATTCCGCGGACCCGAGCCTCAGGAGCACCAATCCCAACTCCCCCCACTGCCAAGCGGAAAGAGCGATAGCGAACCCGCCGGGGTATGCATAGTCGGTCAATCCCCCCGTTTTGCGACGGTGATCTTCAGACTGTTGCGCGGGCTGCGGCCGTAAGCTTCGACGTAGACGCGGAAGAACTGAGCGTAGCTGCCGAAACCGGCACGCATCACAAGCGCAAGGAGGTTTTCGTCTGGAGCCTGCCGATAAAACTCCCAAAACCGCCCCAAGCGAATGGAGTTACGATAACGGGATAAGGATACTCCCACTTCGCGCCGGAAGGTGCGGCTCAGATGAGCCGGACTCACGCCCACGGAATGCGCGAGGCCTGCCAAGTCACCAGGGCCATCGGGTTGCCCGATCAAATTGAGCGCCTGCCGCACAACCGGATGCAAACTCACCTCCCGCCGGCCCCGACGTTGTCCCGACTGCAGCCGCCAACTGGCCAACAGAATCCGGCGCAGACCGGCGTTCATCCAGTCGGGGTCATTATGTTGAAACTGGAAACCCGCGCTCTGCCCGAAACCGGCCTCCCGATTCAAAAGATCTGAATCAAGTCCTTCCTCCACCAGCTCCGCCATTTCTCCTCGCAGACCCTCAAACTCTGCCGGCCGTAGTTCCGTATGCAGAATTCCCGATTTTGATAACTGCTGTTGCTTGAGCTGATCATATCGCTCCCCACGACACGCCTGCTTCAACATGGTGGGCGTAAAAACCGCCACGTAATAGGCCGCGTCCGCCGTGCGATCGATCAATTGGTGCTCTTGTTGCGGAAACAGCCACAGCAAGGAACCCTTTGAGAAACAATACCTTTGATTATCATGCACATAGGTAACTTCTCCTTCCACCACCAAGTTCAGTTCCAGCTCAACATGTTGGTGAGGACGCAACACCGGTGGATTGCGCATCGCCTCGGCCAAGAAGATGAATCCGTCATATTCTGGCGCAATGTTGAGATCTTCCCACATCGATAACAAATTTTGCAAACTATGGAGCATGTGGCGAGAAGACAGTCTACTCGAAATACGGCATCATCCGGACGCTTTCTCTCCTCCCTTGCCGCCTCCCCATGGATCATCCCCACGATCACTCGACGGCGACGCTGATGCGTCCGCCGGATAAACTCGATTACAGTCTCACCGGTCAAAACGCCAAACGGGCCGTCGAACTCGGCCTGGCGGAGGCTGATTGGTATCAATGCCCGGTGCCGCGTGCCACCATGCGCAAGCTCCTCGAGCGGCGCGATGGACCCGCCATCCGCGATACCATCATCTGGTTTGCCCTGCTAGGCGGGACGGCTTGGGCCACCATCGCGTTGTGGGGCTCCTGGTGGGCTGCGATACCCTATCTGATCTACGCCGCCATCTACGGCTCCACCTCGGACTCTCGCTGGCATGAATCGAGCCACGGCACCGCGTTCAAAACCGATTGGATGAACAACGCGCTTTATGAGGTCGCTTCGTTCATGGTCATGCGGGAGTCGACCTATTGGCGCTGGAGCCATACGCGCCACCACAGCGATACCATCATCGTGGGGCGGGATCCCGAAATCGCCGCGCCGCGACCGCCGGACCTGAAGGCCATGGCGCTGAGCTTCCTGAACATCGGCAACTACCCGGTCTACTTTGGAAAAATCCTCCGGCACTCGCTGAAACGTATGTCCGCCGAAGAGAAAACGTTTATTCCCGAATCCGAGTTTCCCAAAATCTATCTTCGCGCCCGGATCTACGTTTTGATCTACGCCGCAACCATCACGGCTTCGATCGCGCTGGGGAGTTGGTTGCCCCTCATGTTCATCGGACTGCCCAATCTTTTCGGCACCTGGCTGATGCCCATCTATGGGCTGACCCAACATGCCGGACTCGCCGAGAACGTGCTCGATCACCGGCTCAACTGCCGGACGGTCTGCGTGAACTTCATTCACCGCTACCTGTATTGGAATATGAACTACCACGTGGAGCATCACATGTTCCCGCTGGTGCCCTATCACGCCCTGCCCCAATTGCATGAACTGGTGAAGTCAGACATGCCTACGCCCTACCCGAGTCTACTGTCGGCGTGGCGCGAGATCATCCCATCTCTCATCAGGCAGGTCAAAGACCCCGCCTGGCATGTGAAACGCAAACTGCCGCCGCCAGTGAAGTCGGCAAACCCCGAACCCTCCGTTTCGGACGCCGTTCCAGATGAGTCCGGTTGGATCGAAGTTTGCGCGGCGGCCGACTTCGGTCCCGCCGATGTCATCCGTTTCGACCACGGCAAAAAAACCTACGCCCTCATCCGCGATGAGGACGGCCAACTTCACGCCACCGACGGCATCTGCACCCACGGGAACACCCACCTCGCCGATGGGCTGGTGAAGGGCAAGATCATCGAGTGCCCCAAGCACAATGGCCGCTTCAATCTCGGCGATGGATCGCCGGCCCGCGCGCCCATCTGCCGCGGCCTCGCCACCTATCCCATTGAGGAGCGAGAGGGGCGTCTGCATCTCAACGTAACCCAGGCCGGTGGGGACGGCGCCCGCGCCGAACAAACCTATCGCCTCCGGGTGGTCAGCAACCGCAGCGTGGCTACCTTCATCAAAGAGTTGGTGCTCGAACCCATCGATCAGGACGCGTCGATCGACTTCACTCCCGGTGACTACCTGCAGATCGATATTCCATCCTACGACGAGATTCGCTTTCGCGACTTCGACATCCCTGCGCCCTTCCACGATGTCTGGGAACGCCAGCACGTGTTCGATTTAGTGGCCCGCAACTCGGAGACCGGCCGCCGCAATAACTACTCCCTCGCGAGCAATCAACAGTCCGAAAAAATTCTGCGATTCAACGTGCGTATCGCCACCCCGCCACCCGGCCAGGATTGCCCTCCCGGTATCGGCTCCAGCTACGTGTTTAACCTAAAGCCGGGCGACGAGGTCACGGCCGTGGGGCCGTTTGGCGACTTCCATCCCAAACCGACCCAGCGCGAAATGGTTTACATCGGCGGAGGCGCGGGCATGGCTCCGCTTCGTGCCCACCTGTCCCACCTCTTCGAAACCGAAAAGACCGCCCGCCGAGTCAGCTACTGGTATGGCGCACGGTCCCGTCAGGAGATTTTCTACGAAGACTCATTCGACTCACTCGCCAACGAATACCCCAACTTCTCATTCCACGTGGCGCTGTCCGATCCTCAGCCCGAAGACCATTGGGAAGGTGCCACCGGTTTCATTCACGAAGTCGTACGCCGGGACTATCTGCAGGATCACCCCAACCCCGCCGCGGTGGAATACTATCTCTGCGGCCCGCCGATGATGATCAAAGCCTGCACCCAGATGCTGTCGGATCTCGGCGTGCCGACCCACCAAATCGCCTACGACGAGTTTTAGCGGTTCAACTTCGATCGGAAAGCATCAG
>CAKZMS010000418.1 GCA_937128785.1 uncultured Opitutaceae bacterium
TAACAGCTGACGATGGAAGAACATCACTTGTTGCACGACCTTGGATGGCTGATGGCGACGGCTGCGGTGGTCTCCATCCTGTTCCGTGCGCTGAAACAGCCGGCGATCATTGGCTACCTCTTGGCGGGTCTGCTCCTCGGCCCCTATCTGCTGCCGTGGACCCCCCTGCATGAGTCGGGCAATCTCCAGTCGCTCAGCGAACTGGGGGTGCTGTTTCTGATGTTCTATATCGGACTTGAGTTTGATCTGAGCAAACTCAAGCCGGTTGCTTCGGCGGCCGCGCTGGGGCTGGCCCTGCAAACGATCCTGATGGTCATGATCGGCACGTCGGTCGGTCAGTGGTTGGGCTGGGGGGCGGTCGAGGGTCTTTTTCTGGGCGGCATCCTCGCGATCAGTTCCTCCATGGTGTGCTTTAACCTGATCGGCGAGCGCGGCGATATTCACCGTCCCTACGCTCAACTCACGGCGGGGGTGCTCATCCTGGAGGACATTCTGGCCATCATTTTGCTGGTCGTGCTGGCAGGTGTGGGGGTTTCGGGTCAGCTCGATTACGGAGCGGTCGGTCAGACTACGTTCTTTGTCGGCATCTTCGTCGTCGTGGTGTTCCTGATCGGCAAACTCGTGGCTCCGTCGGCGGTGGCGATGCTGGAGAAGATCGGCAACGCTGAAACCGTGACGTTGTTCACGGTGGGCTTCATTTTTGCGGTGAGCCTTCTGGCCGAGCAGGCGGATTTCTCCCTGGCGCTCGGCAGTTTCCTGGCTGGAGCGATCTTCTCCCGCAGCGCGATTTCGCATGAGATCGAGCGACTCACGACGCCCATCCGTGATTTCTTCTCGGCGCTGTTCTTTGTTACCATCGGCACGCTGGTCAACCCCTACGATTTGTGGGCCTACAAGGGCACGATTCTCCTCGTCACGGCGATGATGATGGTGGGTAAGTTCATCGCCTGCTGGGTCGGGTTTGTGCTGGCCGCCGTGCCGCCGCGGGTGGCGATGCGGGCTTCGTTGTCGAAGGTCCAGATCGGGGAGTTCGGTTTCGTGATTGCGGCGCTCGCGCTGAGTCTGGGCGTGACCAATCCGGCTTTAAAGGCGGTCACCACGGGCGTGGCGGTCATCAGTATCATGCTTACCCCGTCGGCATTTGCCTTTGCTCCGAGGCTGCAGAAATCGGCTGAGTGGCTGCTGCCGCGGCAGGCGCACAGTCTCCTGAAGGTCTACCTGGACTGGGTGGAGACGGTGAAGTTTTCCCTGCGTTCGAGCAGCTTTTTGATGATCGCGCGCAAGCCGTTGCTGCGGATCGGCATCGATTTTCTCATGCTGACCGGGCTGTTGATCGTGGCCTCGCTGGGCGCTCGCTTGCTGGGGGATTCGACGTGGCAGCGTCTGCTGTGGGGGGCGGTGGCCCTGGGGGCGATTCCCTTCCTGGTGGATATTTTGCGCAGTCTGGACGTGGTCACGCTCGCTTTTTCCGAGGTCGCGCTTGCGCGGCCGTCGTTGCGGCTGCTGGCCAAAGGCCCGGCGCGCGCCCTATGGCGCATCGGGGCGTTTTCCCTGATTCTGTTTGGGTTCAGTGGTCTTTTCCTGATCGCCTGTGCACCCTATTTCCCGACGGGCACCTCCTTGTTGGTTTTCGCGCTCACCACGGTGGTGTTGCTGGTGTTGGGATGGCGGCGGGCGGTGAAGCTGCAGAGCCAATTGGAATTCGCGGTGATGTCTTCGATGGAGGATGCCGCCCGCTCCGGTGCGAAGGCGGCGGTGCAGGACGCGATCAAGGCCATGACGCGGAAAAACCCCTGGCCGGTCGACTTGCTGGAAATCGTGATTCCCAAAAACGCGACCGTGGTGGGGCGGACCCTGCGGCAAATCAATTTGCGACGGGAAACCGGTGCCACCGTGGTGGCGGGGCCACATGCGGGACGCACCCACTACGGTGTCTCCCCCGATCTACCGCTCTCGCCGGATGATCACGTGTTGCTGGTCGCGGAAGGCGAGCAGTTAGCCGGGGCCTCCGATTTGCTGACGGCCACGGGCACCGCCAAGGCCGATCAAAGTGGACTGCCGCATCAATTCACCCGCCTCCTGGTCGCTCCTACCTCCGCTCTGTGTGGGCAGACCCTGATGGAAGCGGGCATCCGTTCCAAGTTCGGTGTATCGGTTGTCGGCCTGCAACGCGGTGACGATCGCATCACGGGTCCGGCCCCGGACGAATGTCTAAACGACGGTGATCTGCTGTTGGTGATGGGTTCGGAAGCTGGCGTGGAGTCCCTGCGCGAAGCCCTAGTCTGAACGACTCTTCCCATCCGGGTAAAAGAAAACCCCG